>JAJZTO010000031.1 GCA_021848865.1 Myxococcales bacterium | reverse complement strand
CGGTGGCGCCGCGCGCCGCCCACGCGGCGCTGGAGCGGCTCTCGGCGCGGGGCGAGGCGCTGCTCTTCGACCGGGAGCGGCGCGCCTGGGTCTCGGGCGAGGTGGCCCGCGCCCTGTCGGCGCGGCTGCTGGACGCGGCCCAGGCCTTCCACCGGGCCCACCCGCTGGCGGCCGGGGTCGGGCGGGAGGAGCTGCGGGGCCGGCTCCCGCCGGTGACCGATCCGCGGCTCTTCCAGCGGCTCCTGGCCCAGGCGCAGGAGAGGGGCGACCTCCTCGCCCAGGGGGAGCTGGTCCGGGCCCGCGGCCACCAGGCCGCCGGGGGCGGCAGCGGCGGGGCGGCCCTCAAGGCCCGGGTCGCCGGCGCCCTGCGGGACGGGGGGCTCACGCCGCCGGCGGTGGCCGAGCTGCCGGCGTCGGCCGGCGCCAGCGCGCCCGACGTCGCCGCGGTGCTGAAGCTGCTCGCGGCGGAGGGGGCGGCGGTCCGCGTCACCCCCGAGCTCTGGTACGACGCCGCGGCGCTGGCCGGCCTGCGGGAGCGGCTGGTCGCCTGGCTGCGCCAGCACCGCGAGATCAGCACCGCCGAGTTCAAGGAGCTGGTGGGCGCCACCCGCAAGTACGTCATCCCGCTGGCGGAGCACTTCGACCGGGAGCGGGTGACGCTGCGGGTGGGCGAGAAGCGGGTGCTGCGCGGCGAGGGGCGCTGACCGTGGCCTGGAGCGATCTCGACCTCCTGCCGGTGGCCACCGTGGTGGTCCGCGACGGGATCGTCGCCTACGCCAACCCGGCGGCGGCGGCGCTGGCCGGGCTGGCGCGCGAGCGGGTGGTGGGCCGCCCCTTCGGCGAGTTCGTGGCTCCGGAGGAGCTGGCGCGCGTGGCCGAGCGGAACCGGGCGCGCCTGGCGGGCCAGCCGGTCCCGCCGGTCTACGACGTGACGGTGATGGTGCAGGGACGGCGCCGGACCTTCCGGCTCCACGCCGCCGCCGCGAACGGCGAGATCGTCGTCCAGCTCCTCGACGTCACCGAGGAGACCTTCCACGGGCAGCGCCTGGCGGCCCTGGCCCGCTTCGGCGCCCTGGTCCAGAACCAGCGCACCCACGACGACGTCCTCCGCGCCGTCCGCCGCGACACCGAGTCGCTCGGGCTCTTCTGCGCCCTGGTCGTCCCCGGCCGCGAGGAGGTGGAGCTGCGGTCGGTCTCCACCTCCGCCGGGCGGATGCGGCGCTGGGAGGAGGTGGTGGGGCGGCCGATCGAGGGGCTGGTGCGGCCCTGGACCCCGTTCCTGCGCACCGCCTGGGAGGACGGGACCGCCTTCGCCGACGACTGGCTCGACGAGGCCTCGCACCTGCTGCGCGCGCCGGTGGCGACGCTCTTCACCGGGGAGCCGGAGCTGCACGGGCTGGCGGCGCGCATCGACCGGGCCGGCCTGCCCTGGGCCCTGCTGCTGGTGGTGGGTCCCTGGCTGCGGGGGACCGACCAGCCGGCCTTCCGGCTCTTCGGCGCCCAGGTGGCCGCGGCGCTCGAGGCCGCCCGCGCCATCCAGGTGCTCTCGGCGCGCAACGCCGAGCTGGCGGCGCTGAACCGGCTGGCGGCCGCGTCGGGCGAGTCCGGGGACCTCGACACCCTGCTGGAGGCCGGGGGCCGGGTGGTGAAGGAGACGCTGGGCTGCCGCGACCTGGCCGTCTACCTGGTGGCCGCCGACCGGCACACCATCGAGCTGGCCTACGCCAGCGGCCCGGCGCCCGAGCTGCACCGCTTCCTCTCCCGGGGCACCGTCGACGGCCCGTTCCTGGGGCTGGTGGTGCGGGAGGGACGGTCGCTGGTCCGGCTCACCGAGGAGCTGCCCGAACCGGCCGCCGGCGTGATGCGGCGCGACGGCGTCGCCACCCTGGCGGCCGTGCCCCTGCGCTTCCGCTCCTCCGCCATCGGCCTGCTGATCACCGCCTGGGCGGAGCGCCGGGACGCCGCCGGCTGCCGCCTGCCCCTGCTCGAGGCCATGGGCACCCACTTCGCCGCGGCGGTCTACAGCCACCGGCTGGTCGCCGACCTGCGGGCCCAGGTGGCGGAGAACGCCGAGCTGCACGCCCAGGCGCAGCGGCGCGTCGAGGAGCTGGGGCTGTTCCTGGAGGTGGCGCGGTCGCTGGCCGCCACCCTCGACCCGGACCAGGTGCTCGACGCCGGCGTCCGCAACCTGGCCCGCATCGCCGGTGCGCCCGAGGCCTACCTGCTCCTGGCCACGGACCGGGGCGACCGGCTGGTGGTCCGGGCCTGCGCCGGGCCGCACCCGGAGCTGCAGGGGACCGAGGTGCCGGTGGATCCCGGCGGCGGCGCCCTGGCCTCGGCGGTCGTCACCCGGCGCGAGGTCGTCCTGGTGGAGGACGCCGCCGCCGACCCGCGGGCGCACGCGTCCCTGACCCGGGTCACCGGGGCCCGGGGCTGGCTGGGCCTGCCGCTGGTGGTGCGCGACCGGGCCATCGGCGCGGTGGTGATCGTCGACCCCTCGGCGCCGCGCCGCTTCACGCGGGCCGAGGTGGAGCGGGCCACCGTCATCGCCAACCAGCTGGCGGTGGCGGCCGTCAACGCCCGGCTCTACGACGACCTGCGGCGCTCCTACGCCGAGCTGGCGCGCACCCAGGAGCAGCTGGTGCGGCGCGAGCGGCTGGCGGCGCTGGGCGAGCTGGCGGCGGTGGTGGCCCACGAGGTGCGCAACCCGCTGGGCGCCGTCTTCAACGCGGTGGGCGCGCTGCGGAGGATCCTGCGCCCGGAGGGCGAGCCCCGCATGCTCCTCGACATCGTCGGGGAGGAGGCGGACCGGCTCAACGCCATCGTCGGCGACCTCCTCGACTTCGCCCGCCCCTCCAAGCCCAGCATCCGGCCCGAGCCGGTCGAGCCCCTCCTCGACGAGGTGCTGGCGGCGGCGCTGGCCCAGGCGGCGCCGGCGCTGGAGGTGGTGCGCGACGTCGAGGAGGCGCTGCCGCCGGTCCTGGCCGACGCCCGGCAGCTCCGCCAGGCCCTGCTCAACGTGGCCCAGAACGCGGTCCAGGCGATGCCGGACGGCGGGCGGCTCACGGTCCGGGCCCGCCAGGACGAGGGGGCGATCCGCATCGAGGTGGCCGACACCGGCCCCGGGGTCCCGCCCGAGCTCCGGGAGAAGATCTTCGAGCCCTTCTTCAGCACCCGCGCCACCGGCACCGGCCTGGGGCTGGCGGTGGTGCGGCGCGTGCTCCAGGACCACCGCGGCACGGCGGTGGTCGAGGAGGCCCCGGGGGGCGGCACCGCCCTGGTGCTCCGCCTCCCCCTGGACGCCGGCGCCCCCCCGGTTGCGGGCCGGCCCGACCTGGGTTGAGATCCCCGACCATGACCGAGCCCTCCGCCGCCGAGGCACCCGCCGAGGACCGTCCGGCCGGCGCCGCCGCCGGCAAGGTGCTGGTGGTGGACGACCAGCGGAACATGCGCGCCACCACCGCGCTGGTGCTCCGCAGCGCCGGCTACGCCGTGGCCGAGGCCGAGGACGGGGCCGCCGCGGTCGGGCGGGTGGCCGGGGAGGGCTTCGACGTGGTGCTCACCGACCTGCGCATGGGTCCGGTGGACGGGCTGGAGGTGCTGCGGGCGGCCCTGGAGGCGTCGCCCTCCACCCAGGTCATCGTCATGACCGCCTACGGCACCATCGACTCGGCGGTGGACGCCATCCGGCGCGGCGCCTTCGACTACCTGGCCAAGCCCTTCAAGGAGGACGAGCTGCTGCTCCGGGTGGGCAAGGCGGTGGAGAAGCGGCGCCTGCTCGGCGAGGTGAGCCTGCTGGCCGGCGAGTTCCGCGAGCGGTACGGCCTGGGCCACATCGTCGGGCGCTCCGCGGCCCTGCGCGACCTGCTCGACCGGGTGATGCGGGTGGCCCCCACCGACAGCACCGTGCTCATCACCGGGGAGTCGGGCACCGGCAAGGAGCTGGTGGCCCGGGCGCTCCACGCCGGGGGGCGGCGCGGCCAGAAACCCTTCGTCCCGGTGAACTGCGCCGCCATCACCGAGACGCTGCTGGAGTCGGAGCTGTTCGGCCACGCCCGCGGCGCCTTCACCGGCGCCAGCCGCGCCCGGCGCGGCCTCTTCGAGGAGGCCACCGGGGGCACCCTCTTCATCGACGAGATCTCCGAGACCGCGCCCGGCTTCCAGGCCAAGCTGCTCCGCGCGCTCCAGGACGGCGAGATCCGCCGGGTGGGCGAGTCGGTCCCGGTCCAGGTGGACGTGCGGGTCATCGCCGCCACCAACCGCGACCTGAAGGCGCTGGTGGCGGCGAAGGGCTTCCGCGAGGACCTGTACTACCGGCTGGCGGTGGTCCCGCTGCGGGTGCCGCCGCTGCGCGAGCGGATCGAGGACGTGCCGCTGCTGGCCGAGCACTTCCTGGCCGCCTGGACCCGCCGCACCGGCATCCGGAAGGAGCTGGCGCCCGGGGCGCTGCAGCGCCTGGCGGAGCACGCCTGGCCCGGCAACGTGCGCGAGCTGGAGAACATGGTGGAGCAGCTCGCCGCCCTCTCGATCGGGCCGGTGATCGAGCCGGCCGAGGTGCGCTTCGACGCGTCGGCCCCCGCCCCGGGAGCCGACGCCGTCACCCTGGCCGCCGCGGTGGACGCCGCCGAGCGGCGCACCATCGCCGCCGCGCTGCAGCGCTGCGGCGGCGACCTGGGCGAGGTGGCGCGCCAGCTCGGCGTCTCCTCCACCACCCTCTGGCGCAAGATGAAGCGCCACGGCCTCCCGGGCCGCGAGGGCTGACCTTTCTCCGCCGCAAGGCGCGTTGCAGTCCTGAAACGCCCGCGGCGGGCCGGACCGCCCCGGCGCGCGCCCGGCCCGCTGGTCCCGGCGCCGCAACCCCCCGGTCCGCCTGGGCTCCGGGGCCCGGCCGGGCACGCTGGCACCCGGCTTGCTGCCTGGAGGGCAGGGGTGGCGCGGCCCGTCCTCGAGGTGCAACCCCCCAGCAGCTCGATCGGTCCGCGCCACCCCGTCTTCACCGGGTGCCCTCGCCATGGCCGGCCTGCTCATCGTCGACGTCGACCGGAACGGCCGCGAGGCGCTCGCCATCGCGGCGCGGCTGGAGGGGCTGCCGGTGGCCACCGCCGGGAGCGCGACCGAGGCCGAGGCGCTCCTGGCCGCCGGCGGCTTCACCTTGCTGGTGGTGGACTGCCTGGTGCCGGGCGCCGACGCGCTGGTGCGCGCGCGGCAGGGGCGCGAGCGCATCCTGGCCATCGGCCACCAGCCGGAGCTGCTCCAGCGCTTCGCCCGCCGCCACGGCGTCGAGGCGCTGGCCAAGCCCATCGGCCCGGCCGATCTCCGCCGCCGGGCCGCCTGACGGCCGCGATCGGCCGCGCCGGCGCCGCGGCGGGGGACGGACCCTCGTCGGGCGCGCCCCGGGCGGCTCCCCGGGGGCCGCCGGGCGGCGCTACCGCACCATTGCCGCGGCGGCGCGCGCGAAGCCGCTGAGCGGCTCGGGCCCGATGCCCAGCACCACCACCGCGACGACCGCGATCACCAGCGCCACCGACAGGAGCGGCGAGAAGAGCCCCTCCGGCTCGCCCTCGGCGGCCGGGCGCATGTACATGAAGACCACCACCCGCAGGTAGTAGTAGGCGCCCAGCGCGCTGGTGAGGATGCCGGCGACCGCCAGCCCCCAGGACCCGGCGGCGATGGCCGACTTGAAGACCAGGAGCTTGGCCACGAAGCCCGCGGTGGGCGGGACGCCCGCCAGCGAGAGCATGAAGACCGTCATGGAGAAGGCCAGGAGCGGCCGCCGCCTCGAGAGCCCGGCCAGCCGGTCCAGGTCGCAGGCGCCCGGGGGCTCGGCGCCCGGTCCGGCCCCCCGGTCCTCGACCGCCCCGAGGACGGCGAAGGCGCCGATGGCCGCGACGGTGTAGCTCGCCAGGTAGAAGAGCAGGGCGGAGAGGGCGTCGGCGCGGAGCGCCGGCTGGCCCGCCGCCAGCACCGCCAGGAGCAGGTAGCCGGCGTGGGCGATGGAGGAGTAGGCCAGCATGCGCTTCACGCTGCGCTGCGGGACGGCGAAGAGGTTGCCCACCAGCATGGTGAGCAGCGCCAGCGTGGCCAGGAGCTGCAGGAAGAGGCCGTCGGCCGTCCCGGCGGTGCCGGCGTACGCGGCCATCATCACCCGGGCCAGGAGGGCGAAGGCGGCCGCCTTGACCCCGGCCGCCATGAAGGCGGTGACGGGGGTGGGGGCGCCCTCGTAGACGTCCGGCGTCCAGACGTGGAAGGGGACGGCGCCGACCTTGAAGGCCAGGCCGGCGAGGATGAGCGCCAGGCCGGCCACCAGCAGCGGCGAACCGGCGCCCCGGGCCACGTCGGCGAGCAGGGTGGAGCCGGCGCGGCCGCCCGTCCCGGTGGCGCCGTAGACCAGCGAGGTCCCGTAGAGCAGCAGCGCCGACGAGAAGGCGCCGAGGATGAAGTACTTGAAGGCCGCCTCGGCCGGCTTGCGCCCCCGGCGCATGAAGGCCGCCAGCGCGTAGATCGACAGGCTCATCACCTCGATGGCGATGAAGGCCACCAGCAGGTCGGTGGCCATGGCCAGCAGCGACATGCCGGAGGTGGCGAAGAGGGCCAGGGCGTAGAACTCGCCGCGCTCGGCGTCGCGGGCGCCGAGCCAGGAGGCGCCCACCAGCGCCGCCAGCGCCAGGCCGCCGCAGACCGTGGCGGTGACGAAGGCGGCGAAGCCGTCGGCGGTGGCCTGGCCGCCGAAGACCGGGCCGAGGTTGCCGGCGGAGAGCGCCGCGGCGCCGGCCGCCACCGCGAAGGCCACCGTCAGGCCGGCCTGGTAGCCGCGCCGCCCGGAGGTGAGGAACACCTCGGTGAGCAGCAGGGCGATGCCGCCGAGCGCCAGGATGGCGACCGGGGCGAGGGCGAGGAGGTCGTGGGCGGAAACCGTCGGCATGTCAGCGGCCCTCTCCGGCGGGGGGCAGGGCGGCCAGCGCCCGTCCGGGCGCGGCGCCGGGGAGCTGGGCCACGGCCGGCGGCTGGGTGCCGACCGAGGGCGGGCGGGCCGGGTCCCGGGCGCGCAGGCGGCGGTCGGCCTCCTGCATCCGGGTCACCAGCCGCTCCACCGCCGGGCGCGCCGGCGCCAGGAAGGGCTGCGGCACCAGGCCCATCACCACGATCAGCGCGATCATGGGGGCGATGACGAAGGCCTCGCGCAGCGAGAGATCGGGGAGGTGGCGGTTCTCCTCGTCGCCGATCTTCCCGTAGAAGACCCGCTCCACCAGCCAGAGCATGTAGACCGCGCCCAGGATCACCCCGGTGGCGGCGATGGCCGCGGCCACCTGCGTCCCCGGCATCCGGCCCAGCCAGGTCCCGGAGAGGATCAGGAACTCGCCGACGAAGCCGTTGGTCCCGGGCAGGCCGATGGAGGAGAGCGTCACCACCACGAAGGCGGTGGCGATCCAGGGCACCTGCTTCGCCACCCCGCCGTACGCGGAGATGAGCCGGGTGTGGCGGCGCTCGTAGAGCATGCCCACCAGGAGGAAGAGGGCGCCGGTGGAGATGCCGTGGTTCAGCATCTGGTAGACGCCGCCGGTGAGCCCCTCGGCGGTGAGCGCCATGAGCCCGAGCATGACGAAGCCCAGGTGGCTCACCGAGGAGTAGGCCACCAGCCGCTTCATGTCCTGCTGCACCAGGCACATCAGCGCGCCGTAGACGATGCCCACCACCGCCAGGGCGGCGATGACCGGGCGCCAGGCCAGCGCCGCGTCGGGGAAGAGCGGCAGGGCGTAGCGGAAGAAGCCGAAGGTGCCCATCTTCAGCAGCACCCCGGCCAGGATCACCGAGCCGGCGGTGGGCGCCTCGGTGTGGGCGTCGGGCAGCCAGGTGTGCAGCGGGAACATCGGCACCTTCACCGCGAAGGCCAGGGCGAAGGCCAGGAAGAGCGCGGTCTGGGCGCCGGGCGTGACCTGGAGGGACTGGCGGGCGGTGAGGTAGTCGAAGCTCCCGCCGTCGTGGGCGAAGACGTAGAGGATGGCCACCAGCATGAGGACGCTGGCGGCGAAGGTGTAGAGGAAGAACTTCACCGTCGCGTAGAGCCGGTTCACCGAGCCCCACACGCCGATGAGCAGGTACATGGGGACGAGGATCGCCTCCCAGAAGACGTAGAAGAGCACCAGGTCCAGGGCGGCGAAGGTGCCGATCATCGCCGTCTCCAGCACCAGCAGCGAGATCATGAACTCCTTGACGCGCTCGCCGACGGTGAAGGCGGAGAGGATCACCACCGGGGTGAGCGCGGTGGTGAGCATCACCAGCAGCAGCGCCACGCCGTCGAGGCCGACGTGGAAGCCGATCCCGGCCGAGGGGACCCAGGGCAGGTTCACCTCGAACTGGAACTCCGGGGCGGCCATCGAGGCGTCGAAGCCGGCCCACAGGCCCAGCGAGACCGCGAAGGTGGCCGCCGAGACGAAGAGGGCCCAGCCGCGGTGCTGCTGCGGCTCGCCGGCGGGCAGCAGGGCCGCCACCAGGGCGCCGGCCAGGGGGAGGAAGATGACGGTCGCGAGCAGCATCGGCTAGTGACCTCCGCGGCCGAGCGCCGTCCAGAGGATGGCCGCCACCGCCAGCGCCATCACCGCGGCGTAGCGCTGGACGTCGCCGTTCTGGAGGGTCCGGAAGGCCCGGGCGAAGGCGTTGGCGGCGCGCGCCGTGCCGTTCACCAGCAGGCCGTCGATGAGGAAGGCGTCTCCGACCTTCCAGAGGAAGTGGCTGACGCGCTGGATGGGCTTCACCAGCAGCCAGTCGTACAGCTCGTCCACCCGGAACTTGTCCAGGGCGAAGCGGTAGAGGGCCGGCACCGCCTCGACGAAGCGGACCGGGATGCGCTTCAGGCTGCCGGCGTACATGGCGTAGCCCAGGCCGCCGAAGACCACCGCCACCAGCCAGGCCACCACGAAGGGCCAGGCGGTGGCCGCGTGCTCCTCGACGTGGGCGGTGGCGATGGCCTGGGCGAAGACCGGGTGGACGAAGCGGCCGAAGAGCTCGCCGCCGGCCCACTCGCCGGGGAGCCCCAGCACCAGCGCCACCACCGCCAGCAGGGAGAGGACCCAGAGCGGCCCCCACATCAGCGGCGAGGACTCGTGGGCGTGGGCGGCGGCCTCGGTCCGGGGGGTGCCGGAGAAGGTCAGCGCGTAGAGCCGCATCATGTAGAAGGCGGTCCCGGCGGCGGCCAGCGTGCCCAGCACGTAGGCGGTGACGCCCACCCAGGGGTAGGCCTCGGTCATGGCGTTGTGGGCGAAGAGCGCCCCCGCCAGGATGGCGTCCTTGGAGAAGAAGCCGGAGAGCGGCAGCAGGCCGGTGATGGCGATGGTCGAGATCAGGAAGGTGCGGGCCGTCTGCGGCATCTTCTTCGCGAGCCCGCCCATGTTCCGGATGTCGGTGTCCTCGTGCATGCCGTGCATGACGCTGCCGGCGCCGAGGAAGAGGCTGGCCTTGAAGAAGGCGTGGGTGACGAGGTGCAGCACCCCGGCGAAGTACGCGCCCGAGCCGACGCCGATGAACATGAAGCCGAGCTGGCTCACCGTCGAGTAGGCCAGGACCTTCTTGATGTCGGTCTGGGCGAAGGCGATGAGCGCGGAGAACAGCGCGGTGGCGGCGCCGACGGTGGTGACCACCGCCATCGAGGCCGGGGCCAGCGCGAAGAGGAAGCTGGTGCGGGCCACCAGGTAGACGCCGGCGGTGACCATGGTGGCGGCGTGGATCAGGGCCGAGACCGGGGTCGGGCCGGCCATGGCGTCGGGGAGCCAGACGTAGAGCGGCAGCTGGGCGCTCTTGCCGGTGCAGCCGACGAAGAAGCCGAGCGTCGCCAGCGTCACCGCGCCGGTCACGGTCCAGCCGGCGAAGGGGCCGGTGGCGAGGAGCGCCCCGCCCTGCACCCGGGCGGCCATCGAGGCGAGCTGCCCGTAGTCGGCGGTGCCGAAGATGGAGAGGATGGCGAAGAAGCCGATGAGGAAGCCGAAGTCGCCGACCCGGTTGGCGATGAAGGCCTTGCGGCCGCACCAGGCCTTCTGCTGGTCGGTGTACCAGAAGCCGATGAGCAGGTAGCTGGCGAGCCCCACGCCCTCCCAGCCCATGAAGGTGAGGGCCAGCGAGTCGCCCAGCACCAGCGTCATCATCGCCGCCACGAACAGGTTCAGGTAGGTGAAGAACCGGGCGTAGCCGAAGTCGTCCTCGTGCTCCATGTAGGAGCTGGAGTAGACGTGGATCAGCAGCCCCACGCCGGTCACCACCAGCGACAGCGTCCCCGAGAGCCGGTCGAAGAGCAGGCCGAAGCGGATGGAGAGCCCGCCCACCTGGAACCAGGGGTCGCCGGCGGCGTGCAGCACCTCGCCGGCGAAGAGGCGGGTGTAGGCGAAGACCGCGGCCAGGAAGGCGGCGACCATGACGCCGATCCCGATGAGGGCGACGTTGCCCTTCCCGAGCCGCCGGCCCAGGAAGCCGTTCACGAGGGCGCCCGCGGCGGGCAGGAAGATCAGCGCCCAGAGGAGGGGCTGGGCCACGTGGATGGCGACGGAATGGTCCATAGGGAGGGTAGAACGTCTACCCTCTCGTGACGGATCAAGCAACAAGGTTGTACCCTTGCCGCACCCCCTGCCCGGAAAGCGGAAATGCGCGGAAACCCGTGCTATCTCCGGGCCATGCCCGAGGAGCGCCCACGCGACCTGGCGGCCGAGGCCCGCAAGCTCCCGAAGGCCGATCGGCTCCTCGCCGCGGCCGATCGGGCCGGCTTCGTGGCCCGCCTGGGCCACGCCCCGGTGATGGAGCTGGTGCGCTCCGCCCTGGAGGACGCCCGGGAGCGGGTGATGGCCGGCGAGGCCTGCCCCGCGTCGGAGGAGATCGAGGAGACGCTGCTCCGGCGGCTCGGCGGCGAGGCGCGCGGGGCGCTGCGGCGGGTGGTGAACGCCACCGGCGTCGTCCTCCACACCAACCTGGGCCGGGCGCCCCTCTCCGCCGCGGCGGCGGCGGCGATGCAGGCGGCGGCCGGCCACGTGAACCTCGAGTACGACCTGGAGGCGGGCGAGCGGGGCGACCGCTACGGCCACGCCGCCCCGGCGCTGTGCCGGCTCACCGGCGCCGAGGACGCGCTGGTGGTGAACAACGGCGCGGCGGCGGTGATGCTGGCGCTGGCGGCGCTGGCGGAAGGGACGCCGGCGCGCGACGGCCAGCCCCCCGGGCCGGCGCCCGGCGCCGGCGCGGACCTCCCCGAGGTGATCGTCTCCCGCGGCCAGCTGGTGGAGATCGGCGGCGGCTTCCGGGTGCCGGACGTGCTGCGCCGCTCCGGCTGCCGCCTGGTGGAGGTCGGCACCACCAACCGCACCTACGCCCGCGACTACGAGGCGGCCGCCGGCCCGGCCACCCGCATCCTGCTCTCGGTGCACCGCTCCAACTTCCGGCTCTCCGGCTTCGTGCACGACGCCACGCTCGCCGAGCTGGTGGAGCTCGGGCGGCGGCTCGGCCTGTGGGTGGTCGAGGACCTGGGCTCGGGGGCGCTCCTGCCGACCGCCCCCTTCGGCCTCCCGCCGGAGCCGACGGTGGGCGAGCGGGTCCGGGCCGGCGCCGACCTGGTCTGCTTCTCCGGCGACAAGCTGCTGGGCGGGCCCCAGGCCGGCCTGCTGGTGGGCCGGCGCGAGGCGGTGGCCCGGGCCCGGCGCCACCCGCTGCTGCGGGCCCTGCGCGTGGACAAGGTGACCCTGGCCGGGCTCGCCGCCACGCTGGCCCACTACGAGCGAGGCGAGGCGGCCGCGCAGGTGCCGGTGTGGCGGGCCATCGCCCAGCCGGTCGAGGCGCTCTCGGCCCGCGCCGAGCGCTGGCGCGCCGCCCTGGCCGGCGCTGCCCCGGGCGCCGAGGTGCGCGACGCCCGCTCGGCGGTGGGCGGCGGCACCCTGCCCGAGGTGACGCTCCCGACCCGCGTCCTCGCCCTCCCCTCCCCCGACCCGGACCGGCTCTCGGCCCGGCTGCGCGCGGGCGACCCGCCGGTGGTGGGGCGCATCGAGGAGGGGCTGCTGCTGCTCGACCCGCGCACCGTGCTGCCGGGCGAGGACGAGGCGCTGGTCGCAGCGGTGCGGGCGGCGCTGGTGGTGCCGTGAACCTCTCCCCTCGCCCGCGCGGCGCCCGGGGAGCGCGCTGACCGTCCCGGGAGGCCGAATGGACGAAACCTTCCTCACCCACCTCGACCGCGAGCTCCTCGCCGTCCGCGAGGCCGGCCTGGAGAAGCGCGAGCGGGTCATCGCCTCGCCGCAGCGCGCGGTGGTCCGGCTGGAGGACGGGCGCGAGGTGGTGAACCTCTGCGCCAACAACTACCTGGGGCTCGCCGACCACCCGGCGGTGGAGGCGGCGGCCCGCGAGGCGCTCGCGGACCGGGGCTACGGCATGGCCTCGGTGCGCTTCATCTGCGGCACCCAGGACCTCCACCGGCGGCTGGAGGCGCGGCTGGCCGCCTTCCTGGGCATGGAGGACGCCCTCCTCTACTCCTCCTGCTTCGACGCCAACGGCGGGCTCTTCGAGGCGCTGCTCGGCGAGGAGGACGCGATCGTCTCCGACGCCCTGAACCACGCCAGCATCATCGACGGGGTGCGGCTCTCCAGGGCGAGGCGGCTGCGCTACGAGAACGGCGACATGGCCGGGCTGGAGCGCTGCCTGGAGGAGGCGAAGGGCGCCCGCTTCCGGCTCGTCGCCACCGACGGCGTCTTCTCCATGGACGGGATCGCCGCGAAGCTCGGCGAGATCTGCGACCTCGCCGAGCGCCACCGGGCGCTGGTGATGGTGGACGACTCGCACGCGGTGGGCTTCGTCGGCGCCCGGGGGCGCGGCACGCCCGAGGCCCAGGGGGTGCTGGGGCGGGTGGACATCCTCACCGGCACGCTGGGCAAGGCGCTGGGCGGCGCCTCGGGCGGCTACACCGCCGCCAGCCGCCAGGTGGTGGCCTGGCTGCGGCAGCGCTCCCGCCCCTACCTCTTCTCCAACTCGCTGGCGCCGCCCATCGCCGCGGCCTCGCTGGCGGTGCTGGAGCTGCTGGAGCGCGGCGACGAGCTGCGGGTGAAGCTGGCGGGGAACGCCGCCTACTTCCGCGCCGGGATGGAGAAGCTCGGCTTCCGGCTGGTCCCGGGGTCGCACCCCATCGTCCCGGTGCTGCTCGGCGACGCCCGGCTGGCCGGCGCCATGGCCGAGCGGCTGCTCGACGACGGCGTCTACGCGGTGGGCTTCTCCTTCCCGGTGGTGCCGCGGGGCCAGGCGCGCATCCGGACGCAGATGTCGGCGGCCCACGACCGCGGCCACCTGGACCGGGCGCTCGCGGCCTTCGCCCGGGCCGGGCGGGAGCTGGGGGTGATCCGGTGAAGGCACTGGTGAAGTCGAGGCGGGAGCCGGGGCTGTGGATGGAGGAGCTGCCCGAGCCGGAGATCGGCCCGAACGACGTCCTCATCCGCGTGAAGAAGACCGGGATCTGCGGCACCGACCTGCACATCTACAACTGGGACGCCTGGGCCCAGGCCACCATCCCGGTGCCCATGGCGGTGGGGCACGAGTGCGCCGGCGAGGTGGCGGCGGTGGGGAGCCACGTGGCCGGCTTCGCCCCCGGCGACCGG
>JAJZTO010000030.1 GCA_021848865.1 Myxococcales bacterium | reverse complement strand
AGCGGCGCGCCCCCCTCGCGCGCGGTCCAGAGCCGCTTCTCGCGGCGGCGGGCCGCCTTCTCGATGACGGCGTGGGCGGCGTCGAGGATGAAGCGCGAGGAGCGGTAGTTCTGCTCCAGCTTCACCGCCGCGGTGCCGGGGAAGTCCCGGTCGAAGTCGAGGATGTTCGAGACGTCGGCGCCGCGCCAGCGGTAGATGGCCTGGTCGTCGTCGCCCACCACGCAGACGTCCCGGCGCGCGCCGGCGAGGAGCCGGACCAGCCGGTACTGGGCGGGGTTGGTGTCCTGGAACTCGTCCACCAGCACGTGGCGGAACCGGCCGCTCCAGCGGGCCCGCACCGCCTCGTCCAGCTCCAGCAGCCGCAGCGGGCGCGTCAGGAGATCGCCGAAGTCCACCGCGCCGGCCCGCCGCAGGGCCCGCTCGTAGCGGCGCCACAGCTCCAGGGCGGCCTGGCCGGCCGGGTCCTGCTCGCCGACCCGCGCGTCGCCCGGCGAGAGGCCGGCGTTCTTCCAGCGGTCGATTCGGGAGAGCACCTCGCGCGGACCGAGCGCGTCCAGGTGCGCCTCGGCCATCAGCCGCTTCACCAGGCTCAGCTGGTCGCCGTCGTCGTAGATGGGGAAGGAGGGGGAGAGGCCGGCCGCCTGCGCCTCGCGGCGCAGGAAGCGGGCGCCGAAGGCGTGGAAGGTGGAGACCCAGGCCTGCCCGGCCTCGGGGCCGAGCAGCTCGGCGAGCCGCTCCCTCATCTCCCCGGCCGCCTTGTTGGTGAAGGTGACGCAGAGGACGTGCCAGGGGGCGATCCCCCGCGCCCGGACCAGGTGGGCGACGCGGTGGACGATGACCCGGGTCTTGCCCGAGCCGGCGCCGGCCAGCACCAGCAGCGGCCCGTCGCCGTGGAGCACCGCCTCGCGCTGCGCGTCGTTCAAGGGGTCGAGGATCGGGTCCATCGGCGCGGCCCACCATAGCCGAAGTGCGGGCGGCGGGCCGGGGGGACATGGGCGTAGACTCGCCCGCATGGCCCCTCCGGTCCGCGTCGCCGCCCTGGGCGGCCTCGGCGAGATCGGGATGAACTGCCTCGCCGTCGAGTGCGACGGCCGCATCGCGGTGGTGGACTGCGGCCTGCTCTTCCCCGACGAGCCGGTCGGCGCCGACGTGGTGGTGCCGGACCTCGCCTGGCTGCGGGAGCGGGCCCCCCGGGTGGGCGCGGTCTTCCTCACCCACGGCCACGAGGACCACATCGGGGCGCTGCCGCTGCTGCTGCGGGACCTGAAGGTCCCGGTCTACGCCCCGCGCTTCGCCCTGGAGCTGGTGCGCCGCCGCCTGGGGGAGGCCGGGATCGAGGCCGACCTCCGCGAGGTCCGCCCCGGCGACGTCCGGCGCGCCGGCGAGGACTCCCCGCTCTCCGCCGAGTTCCTGGCGGTGACCCACTCCATCCCCGACGCCTGCGGCCTGGCCCTGGGGACGCCCCAGGGGACCTTGCTCCACAGCGGCGACTTCAAGATCGACGAGGCGCCGGTGGACGGGCGGGCCATGGACCTCGACCGCATCGAGGCGCTGGGGCGCGGCGGGGTGCGGCTCCTGCTCTCCGACTCCACCAACGCCGACAAGGCGGGCCGCTCCCTCTCCGAGTCGGCGGTGGGGGCCGGGCTGGAGGCCGCCTTCGAGGGGGCGCGGGGCCGGGTCTTCGTCGCCTGCTTCGCCTCCAACGTCCACCGGCTCCAGCAGATCTCCGGCGCCGCCCGGGGCTTCGGCCGGCGGGTGGCGCTGCTGGGCCGCTCCATGGAGGAGAACGTCCGGCTCTCGCTGGCGCTCGGCTACCTCTCCTTCCCGCCCTGGCAGCTCTGCTCGCTCGCCGACGTGCGCGCCGCGCCCCCGGCGGAGAGCTGCGTCCTGGTCTCGGGCACGCAGGGCGAGCCGCGCAGCGCCCTGGCGCGGCTGGCCCGGGGCGAGCACCCGGAGCTCGCCGTCGGGCCGGGCGACCGGGTGGTCTTCTCGGCGCGGCTCATCCCCGGCAACGAGCGGGCGCTCCACCGGGTGATGAACGACCTGGCGCGGGCCGGCGCCGAGCTGTTCCACGACCGGGAGCCGCCGCTCCACGCCTCGGGCCACGCCCAGGAGGAGGAGCAGCGGCGGCTCATCCGGCTGGCCCGGCCGGCCGCCTTCCTCCCCATCCACGGCGAGTACCGGCAGCTGGCGCGCCACGCCGCCCACGCCGCCGCCGAGGGGGTGGCGGCGCGGCTGCTGGCGGTGGACGGGGACGCGGTCGAGCTCGACGACGGCGGCGCGCGGGTGCTGCGCGGGGCGGTGCCGGTGGGGCGCGTCTACGCCGACCGGGACTCGCTGGGCCAGGGCATCGCCGAGGTGGTGGTGCGCGACCGGAGGCTCCTCGCCGAGGCGGGGCTGGTGCTCTGCGTGCTGGCCGTGGACCGGGGCACCGGGGCGGTGGTGCGCGGTCCCGAGCTGTTCGCGGTCGGGGTGGCGGGCTTCGAGGGGGCGGTGCCGGGGGTGCGGGCCGAGGCGCTGGCCGCGCTCGCGGCCATGACCGGGCCCGCGCGCGGGGACCCGGCCGAGGTGGAGGAGGCGCTCCGCGCCGCGGTGCGCCGCTGGTTCCGGCGGGAGGGGCTGCGCCGCCCCTCGGTGCTGCCGGTGGTGCTGGAGCTGTAGGCCGGCCCCTTCCGGTTGCGCCCGCCACGCCCCTCTGCCACTCTCCGCCGCACCGGAGGGGTGCCCATGCCCAGCTTCGACGTGGTCTCCGAGCTGAACCTGATGGAGGTGGAGAACGCCTTCCAGCAGGCCCGCAAGGAGATCCAGCAGCGCTACGACTTCAAGGGGACCTCCACCGACCTGGAGCGCGTCGCCGACGGCGCCATCCTGGTGAAGGCCGGCAGCGAGGGGCGCGCCGAGGCGGCGCTCACCGTGATGATGGAGAAGATGGCGAAGCGGGGCGTCGCGCTCAGCGGCCTCGACCCGCAGAAGCTGGAGCCGGCCGCGGGCGGCCACGTGAAGCAGCTCGTCAAGCTCAAGCAGGGGCTCAAGGTGGAGGACGCGAGGAAGATCGTCGCCCTCCTCAAGGAGTCGGGGCTCAAGCTCCAGGCCTCCATCCAGGGGGAGAAGGTCCGGGTCTCCGGCAAGAAGCGGGACGACCTGCAGGAGGGGATGCAGCGCATCCGCGCCGCGCCGCTCGGCATCCCCATCCAGTTCCAGAACTTCCTGGACTAGCGGCGCCGTCGCCCGCGGGACCGGCCTGACGGGCGCTCAGCCGAGCCGCCGCGCCACCCGCCCGTCGGCGAGCACCGCCACCGCCAGCGGCACCACCGCCACGCCGTACTTGCGGGCGAGGTCGGGCCGGCGGGAGACGTCCACCAGCACCGGCGCGCGCCCCTCGGCGGAGAGGCGGCGCGACAGCCGCTGGCAGTCGGCGCAGAGCGGGTGGGTGAACTGGACCACCGCCGCCCGCCCGGCCGGCGCCCCCAGCTCGGCGAGGTCGACCCGGTCGAGGGTCCGGTTGCGGACGCCGCGGAGCCGCGCCCCGAGCCGGTAGAGGAGGCAGCCGGCGCAGAAGCCGGTGGTGGCGGCGAGCAGCGCCAGCACCGCCACCAGCGCCGCCAGCCCGGTCCCCAGGGCGTGCCAGCCCGCGGCGTGGGCCAGGGTGGCGACCCAGAGGAAGCCGGCGCCCAGCTGGTTCGCGAAGCGCGGCGGGCGGGAGTCCTCGAGCGGCCCCTCCCCGAGGCGCGGCTGGACCACCGCGAAGTAGAAGCGGCAGGCGAGGCACCACCGGCGGCCGAAGGCCAGGGTGAGGGTGAGCTGCAGCGCCGGCAGGGCCAGGATCGGCCAGAAGCCGCTCGCCAGCGAGGCGGCGGCGAGCAGGCCGGTGACCGCCTGGTTCAGGCGCGGGGCCCGGCCGTCGATGATCTGGAGGTCGCGGTAGGGGTCGGCGGTGGGGGCGGCGGGCATGCTTCCTCCGGATCGGGCTATCCGTTATAGCGGACGCGAGCCGCCGCGCCACTCCATCTCCGGTCCTCCCCGCCCGGGGGCGTCGTCCCCCTCCGGGCCGCCCGTGTCCGGCACCGGGAAATCGGGCCTTCCCACGAAGGTTTGCGCGGCTTCGCCGGCCCTGCTAGATCCCCGCCCCTCGTGAAGACCTCGGTCTACATGCACACCCTCGGCTGCCCCAAGAACCGGGTGGACTCCGAGGTCATGCTCGGGACGCTCGAGGGGGCCGGCTACCGGCTGGTCCAGGATCCGGCCCGGGCCGAGATCATCGTCGTCAACACCTGCGGCTTCATCGAGAGCGCCAAGGAGGAGTCGATCCAGGCGGTGGTGGAGCTCGCCGAGCAGAAGCGGGAGGGGCGCTGCAAGAAGCTGGTCGTCGCCGGCTGCCTCACCCAGCGCTACCCCGACGAGCTGGCGCGCGCGCTGCCCGAGGTGGACCACTTCGTCGGCACCGGCGCCTACCAGGAGATCGCCCGCATCGTCTCCGAGGCGCAGGCCCGCCGCGTCGTGGTCCCGGACCCGGACTTCCTCCACGCCGCCTCCACCCCGCGGGTGAACTCGCTGCCCGGCCACTCCGCCTACCTCAAGATCGCCGAGGGCTGCGACAACGCCTGCGCCTTCTGCATCATCCCCAAGCTGCGCGGGCCGCAGCGCTCCCGCCCGGTCGCCGACGTCGTGGCCGAGGCGGAGCAGCTGGCCGCCGCCGGCACGGTGGAGCTGTCGCTGGTGGCGCAGGACCTCACCGCCTACGGCCAGGACCTCCCCGGCCGGGTGCGGCTCGCGGAGCTGCTGCCGGAGCTGTGCAAGGTCGAGGGCATCCGCTGGATCCGGCTGCACTACGCCTACCCGCGCGACTTCCCCGACGCGCTCGTCGAGACCATCGCCCGCGAGCCGAAGATCGTGAAGTACCTGGACATGCCGCTGCAGCACTCCTCCGACCGGCTGCTCCGGGCCATGAAGCGCGGCCGGCCGAGCCGCTGGCTGCGCGAGCTGCTGGCCCGGCTCCGCGAGGGGGTCCCCGGCATCGCGCTGCGCACCGCGCTCATCGTCGGCCTGCCGGGCGAGACCGCCGAGGAGTTCGAGGAGCTGCTGGCCTTCGTCGAGGAGCAGCGCTTCGAGCGGCTGGGGGTCTTCGAGTACTCGCGGGAGGAGGGAACCGAGGCGGCGGCGATGCCCGGCCAGGTCCCGGCCCGCGTGCGCCGCGCCCGCCGGGAGCGGGTGATGGCGCTGCAGAACCGGATCGCCCGCGAGCAGCAGCGGGAGATGATCGGCCGGAGGGTCGAGGTGCTGGTGGAGGGGCGCGCCGAGGAGACCGAGCACCTGCTCGCCGGCCGCCACGCCCAGCAGGCCCCGGAGATCGACGGCCTCACCTACGTGAACGAGGGCGTCGCCTACCCGGGCGAGATCGTCACCGTGGAGATCACCGACGCCCACGACTACGACCTGGTCGGGCGGGTGGTGGCCCGCGACGGGTCGCGCGCCGGGCGCCGGCTGCCGGCGGCGGCCCGCCCGGCCGGCCGGCGCACCGGCCTCAACGTCCTGCGCTGACCGCGGGCCGGCTCCCGGACCCCGCCGCGGGGCGGCCTCGCGCCGCCGGCCTACCGGCCCGGGGCCGAGAGCCGGTGGGCCCCGGCGGGGATGTCGATGACGAAGTCCGCGTCGGGCAGGCCGGCGTTGCGCTTCACGTCGGAGAGCCGGATCTCGTTGGTGTTCCCCTGGGCGTCCACCACCTCGGTGGCGACCACGTCGCCGCCCGGACCGACCTGGAACCGCACCGCGGCCACCCGGGGGTCGGGCCGCCGGGGCCGGCCCACCAGCCAGCCGGCGGCGTCCACCGAGAGGTCGAACTCCTTCGCCAGGTTCCCCTTGCCGAGCAGGAAGGTCACCGCCGCGCTCATGGCGCCGGCGTCGAAGTGGTCGTCCACGTAGGCCTGGCGGGCGTCCGGCTCCCACTGCACCAGCCGCGACCCGACGACGGCGACGCTCTTGCGGGAGGGCTCGAGGTAGTCCCAGCGCATCTTCCCCGGCTTCTTGACCTTGAGGATCCCCTTCGAGACCTGGCGGCGGCCGAAGGCGGCGTAGGTGTAGGTCTGGACGAAGCGGGCCTGGAGGTCGGCGGTGCGCTCGTACCGGGCCTGGACCTCGCGGGCCAGCGCCCCGGCGTCGGGGGCGGACAGGGCCAGGGCGAGGAGGGCAGCGGGGATCACGGCGACCTTATATCATCGACGCCGCGGGCCCCTCTTCCATTCACGGAGCGCCATGGCGGACCTCGAGTTCTTCTACGACTTCACCTCCCCCTACAGCTACCTGGCCTCGGAGCGGGTCGAGGCGCTGGCGGCCCGCGCCGGCGCCACCCTCCACTGGCGCCCATTCCTGCTGGGCGGCGTCCTCAAGGCCACCGGGAACCGCGCCCCCATCGAGACCCCGGCCAAGGGGAGGCACATGCTGGTGGACCTGCGGCGCTGGTCGGACCGGCTGGGGATCCCCTTCCGCTTCCCGGCGGTCTTCCCGGTGCCGTCGATCCTGGCGCTGCGGGCGGCGCTGGCGGCGGGCCGGCGCGGGCAGGTCGTCCCGTTCACCCACGCCGTCTTCCGCGCGGTCTGGGTCGAGGGCAGGGAGATCGGCAAGCCCGAGGAGCTGGCGGCGGTGCTGCTCGCGGCCGGGCTCGACGGCCCCGGGCTGGTGGAGGCGGCGCCCGGGGAGAAGGAGACCCTGACCAAGCAGACGCAGGAGGCGGTGGAGCGCGGCGCCTTCGGCGCGCCCAGCTTCTTCGTCGGGTCCGAGCTGTTCGTCGGCAACGACCGGATGGACTTCGTGGAGGAGGCGCTGCGCGCCGCCCGGCGTCCTTGATCTCGCGGCGGGCCTCTGCGATTCTCGCCCGCCTCGTGAACCGCCTCCTCCCCATCGCCGCGCTCGCCGGCCTGGCCCTCGGGGCCGGGGCCTGCGCCACCCCCTGCGACGAGCTGGGGACGCGCATCTGCGCCTGCCAGCCGGCCGGCGCCGCCCGCGACGCCTGCGACCGCGCGGTGAAGCAGCTGGTGCGGGAGGCGAAGAGCGACGAGGCGCAGCAGGACTTCTGCGACTCGAAGCTCGGCTCCTGCCCCGACCCGGCGACCGACGCCACCGCCTGCGACACCATGAACACCCCGGCCGGCAAGGTGGCCTGCGGCCTCGCCTACACGCCGCCGGCGACGCCCTAGGGCTTGTGCGGGGGCCGGCCGGCGAGCTGGCCGCCGAGGTAGCGGGCGAAGGCGGTGACGTTGCCCTGCCGGACCACCCTCCCGCCCCAGGTGACGTCGAAGGAGCGGGTCGGCCCCTCCCCCTCGAAGCGCACGTGGTCCAGGAAGGGCGCCCCCGGCCCGGCCACCTGCCCGGCGTAGAGGAAGGGCTCGCCCGGCCGCGGCCGCTCGTCCCAGAGATCCAGCTGGCTGGGCCGCTCCTCCGCCGGCCCCAGCCGCGTCCAGCCGGCGTAGTAGGCGAGGTGGCCGGCGTACTGGTACGAGGAGGGGTAGACGAAGGGGTCGCGGGTGCAGCCGGGCGGGTTCCCGATGGCGCGGCAGCTCTCGGCCGCCGCCGCCACCATCTCCCGCCCCAGCCCGCGCCCGGAGCGGAAGCGGGACACCGCCACCGAGCCGGCGAGCAGCCGCGGATGGCGGATCTCCACCGCGAAGCCGAGCAGCACCACCGTGGCCAGCCCGAGCTGGGCGCCGGCCAGGCCGAAGCCCAGCCGCGGCGAGCGGCGCGCCAGCCAGGCGGCCGCCAGCGAGCAGAGCCCGGGGTAGACCAGCGCCGGCCAGTTGGCCTCCACGTCGCCGCGGATCGCCGACCAGGTGACCACCAGGAGCGGCACCAGCACCGCCGCCGCCACCCGCCGCTCCGGGGAGCTGCGGGCCCGCACCGCCAGGGCCAGGCCCAGCGCCGCCGCCACCGGGCCGGGGCTGCCGGCCTGCGCCCCCAGGTACTCGAGGAAGCCCCGCACCGTCTGGCCGCCGCGGAAGCCGTGGCGGAGCTGGAAGACGATGGCGATCCAGCCGTGGGAGGCGTTCCAGAGGAGGTTCGGCAGGAAGACCAGCACCGCCACCGCGCCGCCGAGCCACGGCCAGGGGGTGGCGAGCTGCTCGCGCAGGTCGCGATCCCAGGCCACCAGCAGCAGCAGCGCCGGGGCCAGCAGCGCGGCGGTGTACTTGCCGAGCAGCGCGAAGCCCACCGCGGCGCCGGCGGCGATCCAGCGCGGGCCCCGGGCGCGCGCCAGGAGCCAGATCGAGGCGGCGTAGCCGGCCACCACCGGGCCGTCGGGGAGGGCCATGGCGCCGGCGAGGTGGAGCATGGGGGCGCCGGCGGCCAGCATCGCGCCCAGCACCGGCGCCCGCGGGGTGCGCTCCAGCTCCCAGGCGGCCAGCGCGGCGAAGATCACGGTGAGGCCGCCGAGGAGGACGAAGGGGAGCCGGACGCCGGTCTCGCCGGGGAGCAGGCGCGAGGAGAGGCCGATGAGCCAGGCCACCATCGGCGGGTGGTCGAAGTACCCGGCCGCCGGCCGGGTGGACCAGAGCCAGTAGTAGGCCTCGTCGGAGTAGAGGTCGAGGCCGTGGAAGGCGAGGGCGCGCAGCAGCGCGGCGGCGCCGGCGAGGGACAGGACGGCGAACCAGGTGCGGCGCGTCACCGGCGCATCCTCGCCCGCAAGCGGCCTCCGGGGCAACGGCGGCGCCGCGGCGGGCCCGGGCCGCTCCCGGCCCGGGGGGCGGCGGGCCGCCGCCGCCCGAGCGGAGGCCCGCCCGTCCATCCGCTCTTGCGGAGGCGCCCTGTTGGCCCTAGATTCCGGGGGCCTCGACGCCCTCGCCGGCCCTGCCGGGACCGGCGCGCGCCGCCCGAGATCCCCGTGACCTTCCGTGAAGCCCTCGCCCGGCGCGTCCTCGTGTTCGACGGCGCCATGGGCACCCAGATCCAGGGGCACCAGCTCTCGGCCGCCGAGTTCGGCGGCCAGGAGGGGGCCAACGACCTCCTCACCCTCACCCGCCCGGACCTCATCGAGGAGATCCACGCCCGCTACCTCGCCGTCGGCTGCGACGTGGTGGAGACCAACACCTTCGGCTCCTCGCGGCTCAAGCTGGACGAGTACGGGCTGGGCCACCGCACCCGCGAGGTGAACTTCAAGGCGGCGGTGAACGCCCGCCGGGCCGCGGACCGCTTCTCCACGCCGGACCACCCCCGCTTCGTGGCCGGCTCCATGGGCCCGACCGGGATGCTCCCCTCCTCCTCCGACCCGGCCCTCTCCGCCGTCACCCCCGACGCGCTGGAGCGGATCTTCCTGGAGCAGGCCCGCGGCCTGGTCGAGGGGGGCGTGGACGCGCTGATCCTCGAGACCCAGCAGGACCTGCTGGAGCTGCGGGCCGCGGTGCTGGCCGCCGACGCGGCGCGGCGCGAGGCCGGGCGCGACGTCTTCCTCATCGCCCAGCCGACGCTCATCGACCAGAACGGGCGGATGCTGCTCGGCACCGAGGTGGGCAGCGCCCTGGCCACCCTGGAGCGGCTGCCGGTGGACGCGGTCGGGCTCAACTGCTCCACCGGCCCGGCGGAGATGCGGGAGAGCGTCCGCTTCCTGGGGGAGCGCTCCAGCCGCTGGGTGTCGGTGATGCCCAACGCCGGCATGCCCGAGAACGTCGAGGGCCGGGCCGTCTACCGGCTCTCCCCCGAGGCCCTGGCCGAGGCGCTGGCCGGCTTCGTCCGCGAGCTCGGGGTCTCCATCGTCGGCGGTTGCTGCGGCACCACCCCGGCCCACCTCCGGGCGGTGGTGGAGCGGGTCCGGCCCCTGGGGGCGCCGCGGCCGCGCCCGGCCCGCCCCCAGCCCTGGCTCTCCAGCGCCATGCGGGCGGTGCCCCTCGACCTGGAGCCGCGGCCGCTGGTGGTGGGCGAGCGGGTCAACACCCAGGGCTCGCGCAAGGTGAAGGAGCTGCTGCTCGCCGACGACCACGAGGGGGTGCTGCGCATCGCCCGGGAGCAGGTGGAGGCCGGCGCCCACGTGCTCGACGTCTGCGTGGCCCTGAACGAGCGCGACGACGAGGCGGCGCAGATGCGCACCCTGGTGCGGCTGCTGGCCCAGCGGGTGGACGCGCCGCTGATGATCGACTCGACCGAGGCGGACGTGGTCGAGGCGGCGCTCAAGGTCTACCCGGGCCGCTGCATCGTGAACTCGGTCAACCTGGAGAAGGGCGGCGAGCGGGTGCGGCGCATCCTGCCGCTGGTCCGGCGCTACGGCGCGGCGGTGGTCGCCATGACCATCGACGAGCAGGGCATGGCCCTCACCGCCGGGCGCAAGGCGGAGATCGCCGCCCGCACCGTGGCGGTGGCCGCGGAGCACGGCGTGCCCGCGGAGTCGCTGGTCTTCGACCCGCTCACCTTCACCCTGGCCACCGGCGGCGAGGAGTACCGGCACAGCGCGGTGGAGACGCTGGAGGGCATCGCCCGCATCAAGCGGGAGAACCCCGGCGTCTTCACCTGCCTGGGCGTCTCCAACGTCAGCTTCGGCCTCGCCCGGCCGGCGCGCGAGGTGGTGAACTCGGTCTTCCTCACCCTGGCGGTCCGGGCCGGGCTCGACCTGGCCATCGTCAACCCCAAGGACATCCGGGCCTGGCCGCAGATCCCGGAGGAGGAGCGGACCCTGGCCGAGGACCTGGTCCTCGACCGCCGGCCCGACGCCCTGGCCCGGCTCATCGCCTGGTTCGCCGGCAAGGCGGCGGCCCCCGAGCCCCGCGCCGAGGAGCTGTACGCCGGCAAGGGGGCCGAGGAGCGCATCCACCTGCAGATCCTCCACCGGCGCGCCGAGGGCATCGAGGCGCTCCTCGACGAGGCCCTGGGACGCCGCAGCGCGGTGGCGGTGCTGAACGAGGTGCTGCTCCCGGCGATGAAGGACGTGGGCGACCGCTTCGGCTCGGGGGAGCTGATCCTGCCCTTCGTGCTGCAGTCGGCCGAGGTGATGAAGCGGGCGGTGGCCCACCTCGAGCGCTTCCTCGACCGGGTCGAGGGGACGAGCAAGGGCAAGGTGGTCCTGGCCACCGTCCACGGCGACGTCCACGACATCGGCAAGAACCTGGTGAAGACCATCCTCGCCAACAACGGCTTCACGGTGGTGGACCTGGGCAAGCAGGTGCCGGTGGCCACCGTCATCGAGAAGGCGGTGGAGGTGCGGGCCGACGCCATCGGCCTCTCGGCGCTGCTGGTCTCCACCTCCCGGCAGATGCCCCACTGCGTGCAGGAGCTGGCCCGGCGCGGCCTGTCGATCCCGGTGCTCATCGGCGGCGCCGCCATCAACCGGAAGTTCGGCTACCGCGCCCTGCTGCTCGAGGACGGCACGCCCTACGCCGGCGGCGTCTACTACGCCAAGGACGCCTTCGAGGGGCTGGAGGTGGTGGAGCAGCTGATGGTGCCGGGGAAGCGGACCAGGCTCGCCGCGGAGGTGCGGGAGAAGGCGCTCGCCGCCCGGCGCGCGCCGGCCGCGGCCCCGGCGCCGGCGGCGGCCGCCGCCGCGGCGGGCGGCGGGGCGCGCCCGGCCGAGCGCATCCCGGCGGCCCCGTTCCTGGGCGCCCGGGTGGTGCCCGCCGGCGAGATCGCCCTCCCCGACCTCTTCGCCCACCTCGACCTCCCCGAGCTCTTCAAGCTGCAGTGGGGAGTGCGGGCCCGGGACAAGGCCGAGTACGAGCGGATGATCGCCGGGGAGTTCGGCCCCCGCCTCGAGGCGCTGAAGGCGGAGGCGGCGGCCGAGGGGTGGCTCGCCCCGCGGGCGGTCTACGGCTACTGGCGCTGCCACGCCGAGGGGAACGACCTGGTGATCGAGGATCCGGCCCGGCCCGGCGCCGAGCTGGCCCGGCTCGCCTTCCCGCGCCAGCCCGACGAGCGCCGGCTCTGCCTCGCCGACTGGTTCCGCCGGGAGCCGGGGAGCGACCTGGTCGCCTTCCAGGTGGTGACCGTGGGGAGCGAGGCCTCGCACCTCGCCGAGGCCTGGAACCGGAAGGGCGACTACGCGCGGTCCCTCTACCTCCACGGGCTGGCGGTGGAGTCGGCCGAGGCGCTGGCCGAGCTGTGGCACCAGCGGATCCGGGCCGAGCTGGGGCTCGCCCCGGGGCAGGGCAAGCGCTACTCGCCCGGCTACCCGGCCTGGCCGCGGCTCGAGGACCAGCGGCTCCTCTGGAAGCTGCTCGACCCGGCGCGCATCGGCGTCCGCCTCACCGAGGCCGACCAGATGGACCCCGAGGCCTCCACCTCGGCCATCGTCCTGCACCACCCCGACGCGGTCTACTACACGGTGCGCGGGGCCGAGGCGGGCTGAGCTATCGCCCCGGCGTGAGCTTCCCCGCCAGGTCGAGCGGCAGGTTCATCGAGCCGAAGCCGGCCTGGCCGCGCAGCGCCACGTCCAGCGGCTCGCCGGCCACGGCGCGCCGCGCCGCCTCGCCGGCGGCCGCGAAGGTGAGGCGCACCGGCACGGTGACGCCGACGCGCTGCCCCCCGCCGACCGGCGCCAGCGCCAGGCTGGCGGCGTTCGCCACCTCGCTGCCGCCGAGCCGCAGCCCGTAGCGCAGCGCCCCCAGCGGCAGCGGGAAGGCGTTGGGGTTCGCGACCTCCAGCTTCACGTCGATGGTGAGGCCGGAGAGCGAGATGCCGTGGACCGCCAGGCCGGCCAGGGTGATGCGGGGCAGCCGCGGCGAGGGGATCTTCCCGTCCACCGCGAAGGGGATCTTCAGCACCCCCATGCCGGTGTCCACCCCGACGTCGCCGCTGGCCCTCCAGGCCAGGGTGTCGTGGGAGGCGATGGCCTCGACGATCCCCTGGACGTCGGCGAAGCGC
Organism: Myxococcales bacterium; assembly: GCA_021848865.1. Classification (GTDB taxonomy): domain Bacteria; phylum Myxococcota; class Myxococcia; order Myxococcales; family Anaeromyxobacteraceae; genus JACRMN01. Next base: position 891 of record JAJZTO010000030.1, on the reverse strand, counting down.
ACCCGCACCGGCAGCTCCAGCGGCGCCGCGCCGCGCGCCGGGAGCCGCAGGCCGCCCGCGGCCGCGCCGGTCACCGCCACCCGCCCCTGCAGCTCCAGCCGGTAGTCCAGCCCCGCCAGCTTGAGCCCGACGGCGTTGGGGTTCTCGACCCGCCACTTCAGGGCGATGGTGGCCCCCTCCAGGTCCAGCTCCCGCGGCTCCCAGCCCTGGAACAGCAGCCGCGGCTTCTCCAGCGGCGCGCCGATCATCTGGAGGGTCTCGGCGCAGCCGGCGAGCGCCAGCGGCAGGAGCAGGAGGGCGGCGATCCGGGCGTGGCGCATGGAGGTTCTCCCTGGGGGGCCGCCATGCTACCGCGCCGGGGACCGGCGCGGGGCAAATGGCGCCCGGCCGGGGCGGGGCCGGCGCCGGCGCCGCTCCGTCCACCCTCCGTCCACGCCGGATTCGCCCCGAAATCGCAGGGAGTTCACCGGCTATGCACGATGATCACCGTCGGGGGTCCCTGCTACCATCCGCCCCCTCATGGAACCGGAACTCGCCCGGCGCGCGCCCCCCGATCCCATCCCCTTTCCCGCCGGACGCGACCTGCCGCACAGCCTCGCCGCGGAGCAGGCGGTGCTGGGCGCGCTGCTCCTCGAGGAGGCGGCCTTCGACCAGGTGGCGCCGCTCCTGCGCCCCGAGGACTTCTACCTGCGGGGCCACCAGCTCATCTTCGAGGCCTGCCTGGAGCTGGCCGGCGAGGCCAAGGCCATCGACTACCTGCTGGTGCAGCAGCGGCTCGACGCCAAGGGCCACCTGGGCGCCGCGGTCCCGCGCGAGCTGCCCTTCGCCCTGTCGCGCGGCCTGGGCACCGCCGCCAACGTCAACCACTATGCACGGCTGGTGAATGACCTG
>JAJZTO010000029.1 GCA_021848865.1 Myxococcales bacterium | reverse complement strand
TCGAGCGGGAGCTGCTGCGCACCGTCGAGGCCTCGCGCGGCGGCGACCCCGAGGATCCCGCCGCGGCGCCGTGGAACCGCGGCGAGCGGAGCGTGCGCGTGGTCGTCACCCGCGGCGCCGGCGAGGAGGCGCGCGCCCTGGGCGTCGATCCCGGCCCGCGCGTCATCCTGGCGGCGCTCCCGCTGCGCGGCCCGCCGGCCGCCGCTTACCGCGACGGCGTGCGCTGCGTCCTGGTACACGCCCGCGTCCCCCGCGCCGACCCGCTCGCCAAGACCGGCGGCCACCTCGCCGAGGCCCTGGCCGGCATCGACGCCCGGGCCGCCGGCGCCGAGGAGGCGCTCTTCGTCGACGACCGCGGCCGGGTGACCGAGGGCGCCAGCTCCAACCTCTTCCTGGTGCGGGGCGGCCGGCTCGCCACGCCGCCGCTGCGCGCCGGCATCCTCGCGGGCGTGACCCGGGGCATCGTCCTCGACCTCGCGGCCGCCGAGCGGCCGGTCGAGGAGCGGGAGTTCGGCCCGGAGGAGCTCGCCGCGGCGGACGAGATCTTCCTCACCTCGACGAGCCGCGAGGTGCTGCCGGTGACGCGGCTGGGCGACCGGCCGGTCGGCTCCGGCCATGTGGGTCCCGTCGCCACATCGCTGCACCGTCGCTACCGGGCCCTCGCCGGTGGCGTCCCGCCCCGCGCCCCGGGGTAGACTCGCGGCATGGCGCTCCGCCTCGGGCTCCTGGCCCTGCTCGCCGCGATCGCGGCCGCGCCGGCCCGCGCCGCCGACCCGCTGGTGGAGCGCGCCGTCCGGGCGCTCGCCCGGGACCCGTCGGTCAAGGTGCGCACCCAGGCCGCGCTGGTGCTGGCGCAGCGGGGCTCGCGCGAGGCCCTGCCGGCGCTGATGCACGCGGTGGCCGCCGACGACGAGCCGGCGGTGCGCATCGCCGCCGCCGCGGCCCTGGCCCGCATCGGCGACGTCGCCGCCCGGGAGCCCCTCGACGCGGCCGCCCGCGCCGACCCCGACGACGCGGTGCGGGCCGCGGCGAAGAAGTCGCTGGCCGACCTGCTGGCCGCCTCGGGCCGGGCGGTGGCGCTGGAGGAGCCGCAGGGACACGGCGGCGACGCGGCGGCGCGCGGCGCCCTGAAGGAGGCGCTGGCCCGCCACCTGCGGCGCCAGGGCTTCGCGGTGGTGCCGGCCGGCGACCCGGCCGGCTACCGGCTGAAGCCCGCGGTGCTGTCGGTCGAGGTGTCCCGCGGGGGCGGCAGGATCGCCGTGGCGGTGAAGGCCTCGGTGGTGGCGGTGGACTCGCAGGGGCGGATGGCCGCCATGGTCGAGGGCGGGGCCCGGCTGCGCGCGGCGCACGGGGCCGAGAAGCAGCTCGCCGCCCGGGCCCTGGACGCCGCCGCCGGAACCCTCTCGGAGGACCTCGCCGCGCGGCTGCGGTGAGGGAGGAGGACGCATGGGCGAGGAGACCACCGCCGCGGGCGGGACGCCGGAGCGGGCGCCGCACCAGGCGCCGTACCACCGCCGGCTGCGCAACTACCTCATCGACGCCGGCCTGCAGCTGCGCTTCGCGAGCTACCTGGTCGGGCTGGCGGCGCTGCTCAGCGCCTTCATGGGCTGGCGCCTCTGGCTCTCCTACCGGGAGGCGAGCCGGCTGGTGGCGCTGGGGGACCCGGTGGCCGACGACGCCATCTCCCGGCTGATGGCCCGCGAGGACCGGGTGCGGATGGTCTGGCTCGCGGCCGGCCTGGTGGCGGTGGTGCTCTGCCTGCTGGTCTTCGCCCTGGTCGCCACCCACCGGGTGGCGGGGCCGGCGCTGGTGATCGGCCGGACCTGCCGGCAGGTGGGGGAGGGCTCCCTGCGCCGGCCGCGGGCGCTGCGCCACGGCGACCTGCTCACCGGCCTGGCCGCCGACGTGGCCGGGATGGTGGACCGGCTCCGCGAGCGGGAGGAGGCGGAGCGCGCGCAGCTGCTCGAGGCCGCGCGGCAGCTGGGCCAGGGGCCGGAAGGCGCGGCGCGGGCCCGGGAGATCGCCGAGCGGCTGGCGGCCGAGAAGGCCGCTCGCCTGGGCGCATGATCGGCCCGCTCCCCTCCCTGCTCCTCGCCGCGGCGCTGGCCGGCGGCGACGAGCCGGCTCCGCTGCCCCCGCCGCTGCCTCCGCCCGAGGCGCTGCAGGCGCCGGTGCGCGCCGAGCCGTCCGATCCGCTGGAGCTGCTCTGGAGCCACCGGCTCAACTTCGCCGCCGGCGGCGCGCCGCTCGTCACCATCCGGCTCATGGAGGGGCAGGAGGAGATCGCCTTCCGGACGCGCGGGCGCGCCCGGCTGCTGGCGCGCGGCGGGGCGCGGCTGGAGCTGCCGGCCGGCGAGACCTTCCGCGTCCGGGCGCGGGACGCCCTGCCCGCCGCCCTGGCCCACTACCCGCTGCTGGCGGAGCTGCCCAGCGCCGACCGGGCCGGGCTGGAGGCGGCGCGGCGCGCCTGGGAGGCGCGCGGCGTCCGGCTGCGGCCGCGGGCCGTGGGCGGCGTCTACGGCATCGCCGGCAAGGTCATCGACAACCGCAAGGTGCTGCTGCTCGCCGACGGGGACGGGAGCGAGGGGTGGGCCCGCGACTTCGCCGAGCGCATCCTGGCCGAGGACGGCACCCGCCCGACCCTGTTCACCGAGCTGGTGAGCCGCCCCCAGGGCCGGCTCGAACTGCTCGACGCCGCCGGGGTGCGGCTGGCGGTGGGCGACGCGCTGCTGGCGGTGGAGGTGGAGGGGGACGCCGGCTTCACCGTGGACCGGGTGGAGCACGACGTCGGCTACGCCGCCCACGGCTTCGAGCAGCGCTCCTACCGCGGGAAGCTGTACGTCACCCTGGACGCCGGCGGCCGGCTGGCGGCGGTGGACGCGGTCCCGCTGGAGGAGCTGCTGCGCGGGCTGGTGCCGAGCGAGATGCCGGCCGGCTCGCCGCGCGAGGCGCTCAAGGCGCAGGCGGTCACCGCCCGCTCCAACGTCCTCGCGCAGATCGGCACCCGCCACCTCACCGACCCCTACGTGCTCTGCTCCGAGGTCCACTGCCAGGCCTACCGGGGCGAGGGGGCGCACCAGCCCTCCACCGACGCCGCGGTGCGCGCCACCCGGGGCGAGGCGATCTTCGGCCGGGTGAGCCACGCCCTGGTGGACGGCGTCTACTCGGCGCTGTGCGGCGGCCACGGCGAGGACAACGACGCGGTCTGGGGCGGGCTGCCCGACCCCAGCCTGCGCGGCCGGCCCGACATGCCGCCGGCGGCGGCGGCGCGCTGGGCGGGCGGCCTGGCCTCGGAGGCGCGCCTCGCCGCCTTCCTGGCGTCGTCGTCCCCGTCCTGGTGCAGCCTGGCCCGGGGCGCGCGCAAGGACCGGTACCGCTGGGAGCGCCGCTTCACGCAGGCGGAGCTGGACGAGGCGACGGCGCGCCTCCAGGTGGGTGAGGTCCGGGCGCTGGTGGTGCCGAGCCGCGGCGTCTCCGGCCGGGCCCGCGAGCTGCGGGTGGAGGGGAGCGCCGGGACCGCCGTGGTCCAGGGGGAGCTGCGGATCCGGCGCCTGCTCGGGAACCTGCCCTCGGCGATGTTCCTGGTGGAGCGCGACGGCGCCGGCTGGCTGCTGCGCGGCGGCGGCTGGGGCCACGGCGCCGGCATGTGCCAGTGGGGCGCGGTGGGGCGGGCCGAGGCGGGGCAGGGGTATCGGGAGATCCTCCGGGCCTACTTCGGCGGCGCCGAGGCGGCGCGGATCTACTGAGGTCGGGCCCGGCGCGGGCCCGAGCGCGAAGGGCGCGTCCCACCCCCTCCCACAAGGTGCGCGCGCGCACCGGGTGGCGGCCGCACCGGGCCTGCCCGAGAAACTTCGGCGGCGGTCGAGGGTTCGTGGCATCGTCCGCGCAACCTCCGGAAAAGGAGCACCGCATGGCTCGAAGGACCTGGCTGCCGCTCGTCGGCTCGACGCTCGCCACCGCGCTGGTCCTCGTCGCCACCGGGTGCGGGGGCGGAGGCTCCGGCAAGGCGCCCGCCCCGACGGTCTCCGGGATCACGCCCGCCACCGGGACCGTCGGCACGGTGGTCTCCCTCTCCGGCGCCAACTTCACCGGGACGCCGACCGTGACCTTCACGCCCGCCGCCGGCGGCGCCGCGGTCCAGGCGGTGCTGGTCTCCGCCACCACGGCGGCGGTCGAGGCCCAGGTCCCGGCCCTCGACGCCGCGCCCGGGAGCGTCTACGGCGTCACCGTCACCAACCCCGACGGCCAGGGCGCCGGCCTCTCGAACGCCTTCACCATGGCGGCGCCGGTGGTCACCGACCTGAACGGCGGCCTGTCGGGGAGCGGGACGGTGAACAGCCTCTTCGTGGTGGACGGCAGCAGCTTCGGCGACCTCTCCGCCGCCCCGGCCTCGGGCTACTCGGTCGACTTCCGCGACACCGGCACCGGCGCGGTGCTGGCCCCGGCCGCGGTGGCCTTCGCCGGAGGGGACTGGCAGAACATCTTCGTCGTCGCCACCGTGCCCAACCTGCCGCAGTCCACCACCTACGACGTCACCGTCACCACCCCCAGCGGCACCAGCGCGCCCCGGAAGTTCCAGATCGCGCCCAGCGTGAGCTTCAGCCCCAGCACCATCGCCTGGGCCTCCACCGCGCCGCTGACCACCGCCGCCCAGGGCTTCCCGGCGGTGGTGGCCCCCATCAGCGTGGACGCGGGCGGCACCACCGTCACCACCTCCTACCTCTACGCGCTGGGCGGGAACACCGGCACGGCGGCGTCGGCGACCGGAAGGACGGCGAACGTCGCCTCGGTCTCCTTCAACAAGCTGAGCGACTCGCCCGGCGGCGCGCTGGCCGGCACCACCTGGACCGCCACCGCGCCCCTGCCGGCGGCCCGCGGCTTCTCGGCGGCGGTCGCGGCCAACGGCTTCAACTCGCTGGTCCCGGGGTACGGTAACCTCTACCTGCTCGGCGGCCTGGACGACGCCGGCGCCGCGACCGACACCGTCACCTACGCGAAGCTGAACGCGGACGGGACCATCCCCGCGACCGGCGCCGGCGCCTGGGCCGCCACCACGCCGCTGCCGCAGCCGCTCTACGCCCACGGCGCGGTGCTCTTCCACGGCCGCATCTACGTGGCCGGCGGCTACGACGCCGCCGGCGCGCCGGTCGCCAAGGTCTGGTCGGCGGGCATCGCGGCCGACGGGAGGCTGGGCGCCTGGCGAGCGGAGCTGGACCTGCCGGAGGCGCTGGCCTACCACCAGCTCCTCTCCGCGGCCGGCTACCTCTACGTCCTCGGCGGCACCACCACGGCGAACGTCGACCCCCTCTCCACCGCCCAGTCGGCGGGGTGCAGCTCGAAGATCTACTACGCGCAGATCAACATCCGGAACGGCGGCCTGAAGGGGACCGCCTGGACCACCAACTCCGGGAGCGCCGGCAAGAACCGGGAGAGGTTCAGCGCCGTCGTCGCCGGGAGCTACCTCCTGGTGAGCGGCGGGCTCTACAGTGGGGTCGGGCCGTCGGGGTCGAGCGAGCAGACGTACGCGGCGCTCGCCAACGACGGGAGCGTGGGGAGCTTCAACGGCGCCACCGGGTCCAAGACCATCGCCAGCCTGGTGTCCGGCGGCTACGCCTTCTTCAACCACGCCGCCGCCTACTACGTGGACGCGGCCACCGCCCCGCACGTCCTGGTGATCGGCGGCGAGGACGTGGTCGCGGGGACGCCGCAGGCGAGCGTCTGGTACCAGAAGTGAGGGGCCAGGTCTCCGGCCGGCCCGACGCCCCAGCTGCGGCGCGCGCGGCCTCGACCTCGCCGGCGCTTCCCGGGAGCCAGCGGCTGCACTCCACCGGCGGGAAACCCATGAGCCACGCCGCCGGCGCCAGCGGCCGGGAGAGGACCGAGCCGCGGGAGCAGATGCGGAAAGTGTCGCCCGAGCGGCGCAAGCGGCTCGAGGAGACGATGAAGTCGATGCGGAACGGGAAGTGACCCGGTCCGGCGCCGGGCTCAGGACCGTCCCGGCGGGGGCGGGAACCGGAGCGTCGGCTGGCGCCGGCGGGGGCGCAGGGCGGCGAGGGCGGCCCCGGCGGTGAGCAGGGCGAGCAGCCCCATGAGCGCGAAGACCAGCGCCAGCCGCCCCTGGAGCAGGCCGGCGCCGCCGGGCAGCTCGCGCGAGGCGCGCCAGGCGAGGGCCGAGCGCCACCACATGAAGCCGGCTCCCACCGCCAGGAGCGCGGCGCGCAGGAGGACGCGGGGGCGGGAGAGGCGCACCGGGAGAGTGTAGCGGAAAAGGGACGGGCGCCGTGGTGGCCACGGCGCCCGCGCGGTCCGGCGAGGTGTCCGGAGCGGCTACCCGGCGCCGCCGCCCGCCGCCTCCTCGCGCTTGGCGAAGACGGCCCGGAGGAAGTCGCCGTTCATCTGGGCGATGGCCTCCAGCTTGATGTGGGCCGGGCAGTTGGCCTCGCACTCGCCGATGGTGGTGCAGTGGCCGAAGCCCTCCTTGCCCATCTGCGCCACCATGTTCAGCGCCCGGTCGGTGCGCTCCGGCTGGCCCTGGGGCAGCAGGCCCAGGTGGGCGATCTTGGCGCCGGTGAAGAGCGCCGCGGCCGCGTTGGGGCAGGAGGCCACGCAGGCGCCGCAGCCGATGCAGGCGGCGTTGGTCATGGCCCGGTCGGACTTGTTCTTCTCGACCAGCATGGCGTTGCCGTCCACTGCCGCGCCGGTGCGGACCGAGACGAAGCCGCCGGCCTGGATGATGCGGTCGAAGGCGCTGCGGTCCACCACCAGGTCCTTCAGCACCGGGAAGGCGGCGGCGCGCCAGGGCTCCAGCCGGAGCCGCTCGCCGTCGTGGAAGTGGCGCATGTGGGTCTGGCAGATGGTGGTGTTGTCCGCCGGGCCGTGCGGCACGCCGTTGACCACGAAGCCGCACATGCCGCAGATGCCCTCGCGGCAGTCGGAGTCGAAGGCCACCGGCTCCTTGCCGCTCCCGATCAGCTCCTGGTTGAGGACGTCGAGCATCTCCAGGAAGGACATGTGCTCGTTGGCTTCGACCGTGTAGGTCTCGAAGCGCCCGGCGTCGGCGGCGCCCTTCTGGCGCCAGATGTCGAGGGTCAGTTTCACTTGTAGCTCCGGGTGGCCAGCTGGATGTTCTCGAAGACGAGCGGTTCCTTGTTCAGCTCCTGCCGCTTCCCCTCGCCCTTCCACTCCCAGGCGGCGACGTAGGCGTACTCGGCGTCGTTGCGCTGCGCCTCGCCGTCCGGCGTCTGGTACTCGACCCGGAAGTGGCCGCCGCAGGACTCGTTGCGCTGCAGCGCGTCCCAGGCCAGCAGCTCGTCGAACTCGAGGAAGTCGGCCACGCGGCCGGCCTTCTCCAGCTCCTGGTTGAGCTCCGCGCCCGTGCCCGTGACCTTCAGGTTCTGCCAGAACTCCTCGCGGATCTCGGGGATGCGCTTCAGGGCCTTGGCCAGGCTCTCGGCGCTGCGGGCCATGCCGACGTTCTCCCACATCACCGTGCCGAGCTCCTTGTGGAAGGAGTCCACGGTGCGCTTGCCCTTGATGGAGAGGAACTTCTCGATCCGGCCCACCACCTGCTTCTCGGCGTCCTTCGCCGCCGGGTGGTCGGCCTCCACCTTCGCGCGGCCCGCGGAGGCGAGGTAGTCGCCGATGGTGTAGGGGATGACGAAGTAGCCGTCCGCCAGCCCCTGCATCAGCGCCGACGCGCCGAGCCGGTTGGCCCCGTGATCGGAGAAGTTCGCCTCGCCGAGCACGAACAGGCCGGGGAGGTTGCTCATGAGCTGGTAGTCGACCCAGAGGCCGCCCATGGCGTAGTGGACCGCCGGGTAGATCCGCATCGGCACCTGGTACGGATTCTCGCCGGTGATCTTCTCGTACATGTCGAAGAGGTTGCCGTACCGCTCGGCGATGACCTTCTGGCCCAGCCGCTGGATGGACTGGGAGAAGTCGAGGTACACGCCGAGGCCGGACGGCCCGACCCCGAGCCCCTCGTCGCAGCGGTACTTCGCCTGCCGGGAGGAGACGTCGCGCGGCGCCAGGTTGCCGTAGGACGGGTAGATGCGCTCCAGGTAGTAGTCGCGCTCGTCCTCGGGGATCTGGTCGGGCGAGCGGGTGTCGCCCTTCTTCTTCGGGACCCAGATGCGCCCGTCGTTGCGGAGCGACTCGGACATCAGGGTGAGCTTCGACTGGTAGTCGCCCGACTTCGGGATGCAGGTCGGGTGGATCTGCGTGTAGCAGGGGTTCGCGAAGAAGGCGCCCTTGCGGTGCGCCCGCCACGCGGCGGTGGCGTTCGAGCCCTTGGCGTTGGTCGACAGGTAGAAGGCGTTGCCGTACCCGCCGGTGGCGAGCACCACCGCGTCGGCCAGGAAGGACTGGATCTTCCCGGAGACCAGGTCGCGGGTGACGATGCCGCGGGCCCGGCCGTCGATGACGATCAGGTCCAGCATCTCGGTGCGGGAGTACTGCTTCACCGTCCCGGCCGCGATCTGCCGCGACAGCGCCGAGTAGGCGCCGAGCAGCAGCTGCTGGCCGGTCTGGCCGCGGGCGTAGAAGGTGCGGGACACCTGGGCGCCGCCGAACGACCGGTTGGCCAGGGTGCCCGAGTACTCGCGGGCGAAGGGCACGCCCTGGGCGGTGCACTGGTCGATGATGTTCGCGGACACCTCGGCCAGCCGGTAGACGTTGGCCTCGCGGGCGCGGAAGTCGCCGCCCTTGATGGTGTCGTAGAACAGCCGGTACACCGAGTCGCCGTCGTTCTGGTAGTTCTTGGCGGCGTTGATGCCGCCCTGCGCGGCGATGGAGTGGGCGCGGCGCGGCGAGTCCTGGAAGGCGAAGGAGAGGACGTTGTAGCCCATCTCGCCGAGCGAGGCGGAGGCGGCGCCGCCGGCCAGGCCGGTGCCCACCACGATGACGGTGTACTTCCGCTTGTTGGCGGGGTTGACGAGCTTCATCTCCTTCTTGGCGGTCGCCCACTTCTTGTCGAGCGGGCCCGAAGGAATGCGGGAGTTCAGGGACATGTCGGTTAGCCCTTCACCAGGCCCGCGAGGACCGCGAGCGGGAACGAGAGGTTCACCAGCGCGATGACGGTCGCCACCACCGCCGCCCACTTCAGCGCCCACTGGGAGACGGCCGGGTTCCCGGCGCCGAGCGACTGGAAGGTCGAGTAGAGGCCGTGGCGCAGGTGGAGGCCCAGGCCGATCATCCCGATGACGTAGAGGAGCGGCGCGATCCCGGAGCGGAAGCCCGCGGTGACGTTGTGGAAGACGTCGCCCTCCTTGAAGTCGGGGACGCCGGTCCAGCCGAGCGTGAAGTGCGCCAGGTGGTAGAGGACGAAGAAGAAGATGATGACGCCGGTCCAGAACATGTACCGGGAGGAGACCGTCGAGTTCACGCTCTCCTTCTGGTGGTACTCGATGGGCCGGGCCGCGCCCTTGCCGAGCTGGAGCTGGAAGGCGGCCACCACGTGGATGAGCACCGCCACCAGCAGCACCGTGCGGGTGCCGTAGAGCAGCGGCTTGTTGTGGTGGAGGAACTCGGCGTACTTGTTGATGAGGTAGGCGCCGGTCGAGTCCCTGCCGAAGTAGAGCTGGAGGTTCCCCAGCAGGTGGCCGAGCACGAACAGCGAGAGCAGGATGCCGGTGAGGGCCATCAGCGCCTTCTTGCCGACGGTGCTCGCCCAGAGAACGCCCGCGCGGCTGAAGCTGGGCGGGGCGGTGACGGTCTTGGTGGCGACGCTCATCGAGTGAAAGCCTCCGCTGGGTCCGGCACGGGGTGCGCGGTGGAGTGGGTGGGGTGCCGGGGTTGGGCGCACATGAAAGCGAGCAGACCCGGATTGGTCAAGGCTTTATTGCGACGGCGCGGCAATTCCGCCGCGTCTTGCGCGACTTGCCGCGTCGCGTCGAATGCGGTTCTCTGGCGGGACGGGGCGCGGAGTGGGGGGATTCCATGGCGCTGAGGCGCGTCTGCGTCTTCTGCGGCTCGTCGGCGGGCATCGATCCGGACTACCGCGACGCGGCGACCGTGCTCGGGCGGCTGCTGGCGGCGCGCGGGATCGGCCTGGTCTTCGGCGGCGGCCACGTCGGGCTCATGGGGGCGGTGGCCGACGCGGTGCTGGCCGCGGGCGGCGAGGCCGTCGGGGTCATCCCCCGCGGCCTGCAGCGCCGCGAGCTCGGCCACGAGGGGCTCACCGAGCTGCGGGTGGTCGGCACCATGCACGAGCGCAAGGCGCAGATGGCCGAGCTGGCCGACGGCTTCGTGGCCCTGCCGGGTGGCCTGGGCACGCTGGAGGAGGCGGCCGAGGCGCTCACCTGGGCGCAGCTCGGCATCCACGGGAAGCCGGTGGGGCTGCTCGACGTCCGGGGCTTCTGGCAGCCGCTGGTGCGCTTCCTCGACCACGCCGTGGCCGAGGGCTTCCTGCGCCCCGAGCACCGCCGGCTCTGCCTCCTGGAGCGCGACCCGGCGGCGCTGCTCGACCGGCTGGCGGCCTGGGAGCCGCCCGGCCTGCGGCCCTGGCTGGGGACGGACGAGACGTGAATGGTGGAGGCGCGGCCGGCTCGAACGCCGCGTGAGCCTCGGTGAGCGCGGCCCCGGGGTGCCTGCGTGCAGCCGTGGACGTCCGTGAGTGCACGGTCCGGAGGCCAGGGCGCTGCTCACCCGTCCAGCATCCGCGCCGGGGCGGCCATTTTTTGTATGCGTTGCAGATTCGGTATATCCAATCCGCATATAGAAAGGGTGTCATCCGTCAGGGGGCCGCATGCTTCACGATCGCCGGAAGGCCGGACGCCCGTCGCTCGCCGAGCTTCTCGCCGTCGTCGACGAACACGTTCGGCTGCTGCGCGAGAACCTGGGCGGGCTTCCCCGCGCGGTGGAGGCAGACCACGTACTGCGGCAGATCTGGATCGACGACGTCCACAACTCGACGGCGATCGAAGGAAACACGATGACGAGGGCGCAGGTCGAGAACCTCGTCGTGCGCCGGCAGGCGTCGGGAGACCTCCTGGAGAACCTCGACATCGAGGGCTACGCGCGTGCCGCCGACTGGTCGTACCAACAAGCGCGTGAGTTCCGAGGAGTACCTGTTGCGATACTGAGCGAAATCCACAAGCTCGCGGTCGGGCTTGCATGGGAAGTCGAGCCTCCGCCGACACGAGATCGGCCTGGCGCGTGGCGCACCGGCGGTGTGCGGATTCGGGCAGTCCAAGTGCCGATGCCGGCCATGATCCCGAGCGAACTCGACGACTGGAGCCGATCGACGAGGGACCTGGCCGGCCGACACGCCATCGTTCATGCGGCGCATCATCATGCGTGGCTCGAGCGCATCCACCCGTTCGTGGACGGTAACGGCCGGACCGGGCGCTTGGTGCTGAACTTCATGCTCGTTCAGCACGGCTATCCCCCCGCGGTCATCCTGGCGTCCCAGCGGAGGCGCTACCTCAAGGCCCTGCAGATGGCCGACGACGGCAATCCCCACCCGCTGGCGGAAGTGGTCGCGCGCGCCGTGCACGACACGTTGAACCGCTTCCTCATCCCGAAGCTGGCCGGCGAGGCGAAACTGGTGCCGCTGTCTGCGCTCGCGGCGGGAACGACCTACTCGCCTGCGTACTTGCGGTTGCGGGTGCTGCAGAAGCGGCTACGCGCGGTACGCGACGGGCGCCTGTGGTTGAGTTCGCGAGCGTGGCTCGCGGAGTACGTTGGATCGCTGGATCCCCGGGGCCGGAACCAGGCAGGCAAAGGGAAGGCGTGACGAGTTGACGCGCCTCGGAAGCCTGCGCGGCTGGCAGGTTCGAGGGCGCCCGCCGCCTACCCGAGCCGTGCCCGCCGCAGCCGCAGCGCGTTCCCGATCACCGTCACCGAGCTGAAGCTCATCGCGGCGCTGGCGATCATCGGCGACAGCAGCAGGCCGGTGAAGGGGAAGAGCACGCCGGCCGCCAGCGGCACGCCCAGGGCGTTGTAGGCGAAGGCCCAGAAGAGGTTCTGGCGGATGTTGCGCATGGTGGCCCGCGACAGCCGCCGCGCCCGGACGATGCCCAGCAGGTCCCCCTTCACCAGGGTGATGCCGGCGCTGCGGATGGCGACGTCGGTGCCGGTGCCCATGGCCACGCCCACGTCGGCGGCGGCCAGGGCCGGGGCGTCGTTGATGCCGTCGCCGGCGAAGGCCACCACCCGCCCGCGGGCGCGGTGCTTCGCCACCACCTCCGCCTTGCGGGCCGGCGTCACCTCGGCCTCCACCTCGGCGATCCCCACCTCGGCGGCGACGGCGCTGGCGGTGGACCAGGCGTCGCCGGTGACCATCACCAGGTGCACCCCCTCCGCCTCCAGGGCCCGCACCGCCTCGGCCGCCGACGGCTTCACCGGGTCGATCACCGAGAGGAGCCCCAGCGACCGGCCGGCGGCGCCCACCGCCACCACCGTCCCGCCCTCGGCCCGCAGCGTCTCGGCGCGCTCCGCCGTCTCGCCGGGCGGGTAGCCGAGGTCGGCGAAGAGCTGCCGGTTGCCGAGCGCCACCGGCCTCCCCTCCACCGTGCCGGTGATGCCCTTGCCCGGGAGGGCGCGGAAGTCCTGGGCCTCCGCCAGGGCGATCCCCTGGGCCTCGGCCCCGGCGACGATGGCGTGGGCCAGCGGGTGCTCGCTGCCCCGCTCCAGGCTGGCGGCGAGCCGCAGGAGCTCCCGCTCGCCGCCGGGCGCGAAGGCCACCACCTTGCCGAGCCGCGGCTTGCCCTCGGTGAGCGTCCCGGTCTTGTCGAGGAGCAGGGCGTCCACCTTCTCGAAGCGCTCCAGCTGCTCGGCGTTCTTCACCAGCACGCCGGCGGTGGCGCCGCGGCCGGTGCCCACCATGATGGCCATGGGCGTGGCCAGCCCCAGCGCGCAGGGGCAGGCGATGATCAGCACCGCCACCGCGTTCACCAGGGCGTAGGCGAGCCGCGGCTCCGGGCCGAGGGCCGACCAGGCGGCGAAGGCCAGGGCCGCCGAGAGCACCACCCCGGGCACGAACCAGCCCGAGACCCGGTCGGCCAGCCGCTGGATGGGGGCCCGGCTGCGCTGCGCCTCCGAGACCATCCGGACGATCTGGGCGAGCAGGGTGTCGCGCCCGACGCGCCCGGCCTTCATCACGAAGCCGCCGGTGCCGTTCAGGGTCGCGCCGGTGACCGCGTCGCCGGCCCGCTTCTCCACCGGCAGCGGCTCCCCGGTGACCATCGACTCGTCCACGCTGGAGCTGCCCGAGACCACCGTGCCGTCGGCCGGCACCTTCTCGCCGGGCCGCACCCGGAGCAGGTCGCCGGGCCGCAGCTCCTCCACCGGGACGTCCCGCTCGGCGCCGCCGCCCTCGAGCCGCCGGGCGGTGCGCGGGGCGAGCTGCAGCAGGGCCTGGATGGCGCCCGAGACCTGGGCCCGGGCCCGCAGCTCCAGCACCTGGCCGAGCAGCACCAGCTCCACGATCACCGCCGCCGACTCGAAGTAGACCGGCGGCTGGCCGTGGGGCCCGAGGAAGGCGGCGGGCCAGGCCGAGGCCGGCAGCAGCGCCGCCGCGGCGCTGAAGCCGAAGGCGGCCGCGGTGCCGAGCCCGATGAGGGTGAACATGTTGAAGCGGCGGGTGCGCAGGGACAGCCCGGCCCGCTCGAAGAAGGGCCAGCCGCCCCAGAGCACCACCGGCGCCGAGAGCGCGAGCTGGAGCAGGGCGTTCCACCGCCAGCCGAGCAGGTGGTCGGCGGTGAAGGCCATGGGCAGCCAGTGGCTCATGGCGAGGAGCAGCACCGCCGCGGCCGGCGCCAGCCCCCACCACAGGCGGCGGCTCATGTTCCGGAGCTCCGGGTTGGGCGCGGCGACGGCGGCCCCGCCCTCGACCATCGGCTCAGATCGGA
>JAJZTO010000470.1 GCA_021848865.1 Myxococcales bacterium | reverse complement strand
TCCGATCGGTCGCCGGGCTCGAGCGGAGCCCCGGCCGACTCGGGCGGGCGCGCGATCTCCGCGAGCAACGCCGACACCGCCCCGGACAGGACGGGCTCGACCGCCCCCGCCACCGGCTGTGGGCCCCCGGACCCCGCCACGGCGAACCTCCGTCGAGAATCTCCGCTGCTGCGATGATGACATGCTCGACGCGCGATCCGTGACCAGCGGGAACCCATCCCGTGCGGGTTGACTCTTGGGGATGGGTAGCCGCGCCCTGGTGCAGGTGTGGCAGGGAACTGGGACGGACAGTCGAAGGCCCCCCGGCCGCTGCGCGGGCCGGAGGGCCTTCCCCCTCGCGCTCTCACGAGGGGTGAACCAGGGAATCCGGACTACCGCCCGGCGAAGAGGGCGGCCGGCGTCACCGCGGCCGGGTCCAGCTTCGGCGAGGGCCTCCAGGCGTGGGCCAGGAAGCCGGCGGTCAGGGCCGCGACCAGCGTGACCAGGAGGACGTCCTTCAGGGTGTGCCGGTGGGTGGGGTGGGCGAAGAGCTCGTTGTTCTCGGTCCGGGTCGTCATGGCGTCTTCCTTTCCGCTGGAGGTTCCGGGGCGGTCTTCCTCGTCACCGCCTCCTGCCCCTGTCGACCGGGCACCCCGCGTTTCGTGACGTGGAGGAGTACGGGGCCCGGGCCGGCCTATTTCGCTGGCCCGGGAGGGGCGCGCCGGCTTCTTGACGCCGCTTGCTCATCCGTTCAGTATCCGCTTGTTCAGGTGCACTGTCAGGGGCCCCTGCTAGAAGCCACGCCACACGACACGAACGGGCGCGCCAGGCGCCCGCACACAGGAGAGAGCGATGCCCGTGGGACCGGAGAAGGAGAAGGCGATCGAGCTGGCCGTCTCGTCCATCGAGAAGGCCTTCGGCAAGGGGTCGATCATGCGCCTCGGCAACGAGGAGGCGCTGGTCAAGGACGTGCAGGCGGTCTCGACGGGCTCCATCTCGCTCGACATCGCCCTGGGCGTGGGCGGCCTGCCGCGCGGCCGCATCATCGAGATCTACGGGCCGGAGTCCTCCGGCAAGACCACCCTGGCGCTGCACGCCGTCGCCGAGGCCCAGAAGGCCGGCGGCATCTGCGCCTTCGTGGACGCCGAGCACGCCCTCGACGTGGGCTACGCCCGCAAGCTGGGGGTGCGCACCGACGACCTGCTCATCTCCCAGCCCGACACCGGCGAGCAGGCGCTGGAGATCACCGAGACGCTGGTCCGCTCCGGCGCCGTCGACGTGCTGGTCATCGACTCGGTGGCGGCGCTGGTGCCCCGCGCCGAGCTGGAGGGGGAGATGGGCGACGCCCACATGGGCGTGCAGGCCCGGCTCATGAGCCAGGCGCTGCGCAAGCTCACCGGCACCATCTCCAAGTCGCAGACCATCGTCATCTTCATCAACCAGATCCGGATGAAGATCGGCGTGATGTTCGGCAACCCGGAGACCACCACCGGCGGCAACGCCCTGAAGTTCTACGCCAGCCAGCGGCTCGACATCCGCCGCATCGGCGCCATCAAGGACGGCGAGCAGGTCATCGGCAACCGCACCCGCGTCAAGGTGGTGAAGAACAAGGTGGCGCCTCCCTTCAAGGAGGTCGAGTTCGACATCATGTACGGCCAGGGGATCAGCCGCGAGGGCGACCTGCTCGACCTGGCCTCCAACGAGAACGTGGTCGAGAAGAGCGGCGCCTGGTTCAGCTACGGCGGCGAGCGCATCGGCCAGGGGCGGGAGCAGGCCAAGGGCTTCCTGCGCGACCACCCCGAGGTGATGGCCAAGGTGGAGGCCCAGGTCTTCGAGAAGTTCGGCGTGAAGCGGGCCCCCGCGGCGGCCGCCCCCGAGGCCGAGGAGCCGGAGGAGAAGAAGCCGCGGGTCAAGGCGGTGAAGTAGGCGCACGGCGAGCGCAGGGGCAGCCTCATCCCGTGCATGGGCCGGGACCGGTGCGGCCGCCGGTCGCTGCCTCCGCCCTGGGCCCGGGCCGGAAGCCGGGCTAGGATCGACCTCCCGTGGCGCTCGAACTCTCGCGTGGCGGCTGGCTCGCCGAGCTCGTCGACTTCGAGCTCGGGGCCTGGGACGCCGCCGCGGCGCGCGGCCGCACTCCAGCGGAGCTGCTCGACGTCCACCTCCCCCTCGACGCCCGGGCCCGCATCCTGGCGGCGCGCTCGCTGCGGCGGGGGCCCGAGGACGCGGACGACCGCGCCGCCTTCCAGGCCCGGTTCCTGGGCCACATCCAGGTAGCGCTCGAGGTGGCGCTGCTCGCCGGCCTGGAGGAGCCGCCCGGGCCGCGGCGCGCCGGGCTGGCGGCGGTGCTGGCGGCGGCGGCCGGCGAGGTGTCTGGCGCGCTGGCGGCCGACCCGGGACGGACCGGGGGCGGCGGCGCCCGGGCGGTGGAGCGGGCGCTCTCGGCGGCGGAGACGGCGTTCGCCGAGTCGGCCTGGCCGCCCGGCGACCCGCGCCTGGGGGTGGTTCTCTCGATCGGGGCGCTGGCCATCGAGCGGCAGCTGGATGTGG
>JAJZTO010000028.1 GCA_021848865.1 Myxococcales bacterium | reverse complement strand
GGTGAGCCGGTTCGCGGTGAGGGTGCCGGTCTTGTCGGTGCAGAGCACCGTCATCGCCGCGGCCTCCTCCACCGCCGCCAGCCGGGCGGTGAGGACGCCGCGCCCCGCCAGCCCCACCGCGCCCACCGCGCCGGCCAGCGTGAACATGGCCGGCAGCGCCACCGGCACCGAGGCGACGAGCAGGATGAGGGCGAACGGGACCACCTCGTGCCAGGGCCGGCCGGTCCAGGCGGCGTCGGCCAGGACCACCGCCACCAGCGCCAGGTCCACGGCGACGAGCGCCCGGACGATGCCGACCACCACCGCCTCGAGGCGGTTCGCGCCGGTCCCGGCATGCTGCACCAGGGCGGCGGTCCGGCCGTAGGCGGTGCGGGAGCCGGTGGCCGTCACCACCCCGGTGGCCTCGCCCCGCACCAGGACCGCCCCGGAGAACACCGCCTCCCCGGCGGCCCGCTCCACCGGCAGCGACTCGCCGGTGAGGGCCGACTCGTCGGAGGAGAGGGCGCCGTCGAGCAGCGTCACGTCGGCCGGCACCACGTCGCCGACGCGGAGGTGCACCACGTCCCCGCGGACCAGCGAGGCGGCGTCGAGCAGGTTCCACTGGCCGTCCCGCAGGGCGCGGGCGCGGGGGGCGAGGCCGGCCCGGAGCGCCGCCAGCGCCGACCGCGCCCGCCCCTCCTGGACCGCGCCCACCACCGCGTTGAGGAGGAGGAGGAGCGCGAACACCAGCGCCTCGACGTGGCGGCCCAGGAACAGGTCGAGGGCGATGGTGGCCTCGAGCATCCAGGGGACGGCGCCCCAGAAGCGGCGCGCCAGGTCGCGCAGCCGGTGGGGCGGCTCCTCCGGGAGCGCGTTCGGCCCGTCGGCGGCGAGGCGCGCCGCCGCCTCGGCGGCGGTGAGGCCGCCCTGGGCCGGGGCGGGCGGCGGCCGTGGACGCACGGGCGGTCTCTCGCGCTACCGGTGCAGCAGCACCGCGCGGTAGCGGACCTTGCCGGCCGCCAGCCGCTCCCGCACCGCGTTGGCCTCGGCGAGCGGGTAGCTCTCCACCGCCGGCGTCACCTTGCCCGCCCCGACGAGCTGCAGGGCCTGGTACAGGTCGGCGCGCTCGTCCTGCGAGCTGCCGCGCAGCTGGCGCTGCCCCATCATCAGGCTCATCACGTCGATGGCGATGGGGCCGTCGGTGGTGACCCCCATGTTCACCAGCCGCCCGTTCGGCCGCAGCGCCCGGAAGGCGCTCGCCACCTGCTTGCCCGAGTTGGTGGTGGAGAGGATGACGTCGGCGCCCCCGGCGTCGGCGAGGACCTTGCCCGGGTCCTCCCCGGCCACCAGCACCTCGTCGGCGCCCATCTTCCGGAGCTCCTCGCGCTTCCCGGCCTGGCCGGTCAGGGCGAAGGTGGTGAGGCCGAGGGCGTGGGCGAACTGGAGCGCCAGGTGGCCCAGGCCGCCCAGGCCCAGGATCGCGATCCGCTCGCCCGGCCGGGGATCGGCGTTGCGCAGGCCGCTCATCACCGTGTAGCCGGCGCAGAAGATGGGCGCGGCCAGGGCGTAGTCGAGCCCGTCGGGGAGCAGGGTGCAGCCCGAGGCCCAGGCCAGCATCAGCTCGGAGTTCCCGCCGCCGAGGTGCATCCAGGTCTGCGCCTGGGCGCAGCCGCCCTCGTGGCCCGACTGGCATTCGGCGCAGCGGCCGCAGCCCTTCTGGTGCCAGTGGACGCCGACGCGGTCTCCCACCTTCAGGTGGGTGACGCCCGCCCCCAGCTCGACGATCTCACCGGCCGGCTCGTGGCCGGCGATCACCGGCGGCTGCAGCGGGAACATGCCGTGGTGCACGTGCAGGTCGGTCCCGCACATGCCGCTGGCGTGGACCCGGAGGAGCACCTGTCCCGCCTGGGGGTGGGGATCGGCCAGGGTCTGAAATTCCCAGGGCCCGTTGTAGCGGGTGATGACGGCGGCGCGCATGGTCGTCCTTTCGGGTTCGGGACCGGTGCTCGTCTAGCGCGTCCTTCGGGGTGCGGCAACGACCCCGATTGTGCCCGGCTCGCACCGCGGGGACCATGGCTCGGCCCGGCGTCGGCGGCCGCCCCTGGACAGGCGCCGTCAATTATGGATATCTTTGTCCAGAATAGCGATAACGGGGGTCATCGCCGTGACGCTCTCCTCGCTGTCCTTCGCGCTCTTCCTCGCCGCGGCGGGTGATCCGGCCACCGGCCGCGGGCTCTTCATCGGCTCCCTCCCGTTCCGGAACGGCGGCGCGCCCTGCGGCGCCTGCCACGCCCTCGGCGGCCAGGGGCTCGCCTTCAGCGCGTCGCTGGGCCCCGACCTGTCCGCCTCCCTCGCCGGCATGGACCCGGAGGCCCTCGACGGCCTGCTGGACGGCCTGCCCTTCCCCACCATGGTGCCGGTCTACGAGGGGCGTCCCCTCACCCCCGGGGAGCGGGCGGACCTCGCCGCCTTCCTCCTCCCGGCGGCGCAGCCGGGCCCGCCGGGCGGCGCCTGGCGCTTCGAGCTGCTCGGGGCGGCCGGCGCCGCCGTCCTCTTCGCCGCCCTCGCCCTCGCCTCGCGCCGGCGGAAGGCGCCCTCCCGGGCCCGCCTGCTCGCCCGCGCCGCGAACCTCCCGGGAGGCTCCCGATGAGCTGGGTCAAGGACGTCTTCGATCCCGACGAGCGGCGCTGGGAGGAGCTCTACCGGAACCGCTTCCAGCACGACAAGGTCGTGCGCAGCACCCACGGCGTGAACTGCACCGGGGGCTGCTCCTGGAACATCCACGTGAAGAACGGCGTGGTCGCCCTGGAGACCCAGGCCACCGACTACCCCCGCATCTCCTGCGACGTCCCGGCCTACGAGCCGCGCGGCTGCCAGCGCGGCATCTCCGCCTCCTGGTACCTCTACAGCCCGCTCCGGGTGAAGTACCCGTACCTGCGCGGCGTGCTCATGGACCTGTGGCGCGAGGCGCGCGCCGCCCACCCCGACCCGGTCGCCGCCTGGGCCTCGATCGTCGACGACCCCGAGAAGCGCCGGCGCTACCAGGAGGCCCGCGGCAAGGGCGGGCTGCGCCGCAGCTCCTGGCCCGAGGTGCTGGAGCTGGTCGCCGCCTCCACCATCCACACCATCCGCAGGCACGGCTCCGACCGGATCATCGGCTTCAGCCCCATCCCGGCCATGTCGATGCTCAGCTTCGCGGCCGGCTCCCGGTTCCTGCAGCTGCTCGGCGGCGTGAACCTCTCCTTCTACGACTGGTACTGCGACCTCCCCAACGCCTCGCCGGAGGTCTGGGGCGAGCAGACCGACGTCGCCGAGAGCGCCGACTGGTACCACTCGAAGTTCATCGTCTCGATGGGCTCGAACCTGGGGATGACCCGCACCCCGGACGTCCACTTCGCCGCCGAGGCCCGCCACGACGGCGCCAAGCTGGTGGTGCTGAGCCCGGACTTCAGCATGACGTCGAAGTACGCCGACCAGTGGATCCCCATCCACGCCGGCCAGGACGCCGCCTTCTGGCTGGCGGTGGACCACGTGATCCTCGAGGAGTTCCACCACCGGCGGCCCACCCCGTCCTTCCTCGAGTACGTCCGCCGGTACAGCGACGCGCCCTTCCTGGTCGAGCTGGAGCGGCACGAGGGCGGGCTGCGGCCCGGCCGCCTGCTGCCCGCGAGCCAGGTCGCCCGCACCCGGGAGGTGGAGAACGGGGACTTCAAGTTCCTGGTCTGGGACGGCTCGGCCCAGGCGCCCCGCATGCCGCGCGGCACGCTCGGCTTCCGCTGGCAGCACGAGAAGGGGCAGTGGAACCTGGAGCTGAAGGACGGCCTGGACGGCGCGCCCATCGACGCCCGGCTCTCCTTCCTCGAGGGCCACGACGCGATCGCCTCGGTCCTCTTCGACGAGTACGCCTCCGGCCGGCGGGCCCTCCGCGGCGTGCCGGTCCGCACCGTGGAGACGGTGCGCGGCCCGGTGCAGGTGGCGACCGTCTACGACCTGCTCTTCGCCCAGTACGGCGTCTCCCGCGGCCTGGCGGGCGACTACCCGGCCGGCTACGACGACGCCGAGGCCGCCTACACCCCCGCCTGGCAGGAGCGCTTCACCGGCGTCTCCCGCGCCGAGGTGATCCGCTTCGCGCGGGAGTGGGCCACCACCGCCGAGAAGACCGGCGGCAAGTGCTCGGTGATCATCGGCGCCGGCGTGAACCAGTGGTACCACGGCGACCACGCCTACCGCGCCGCCATCGCCGGCCTGGTCCTGTGCGGCTGCGTCGGCAAGAACGGCGGCGGGCTCAACCACTACGTGGGCCAGGAGAAGCTCGCGCCGGTGGCGCCCTGGTCCGCGCTCGCCTTCGCCCTCGACTGGGCCGGCCCGCCGCGGCTGCAGAACGCGCCCAGCTTCCACTACGTCCACTCCGGCCAGTGGCGCTACGAGCGGGCCAGCGCCGACGAGCAGCTGAACCCCCTCCCCGAGCCGAGCGGGTTCGCCACCCGCCACACCATGGACCACCAGGCCCGCGCGGTGCGGCTCGGCTGGCTCCCCTTCTTCCCGCAGTTCGACCGCACCCCCGCGGCGGTGGTGGCGGAGGCCCGGGCCGCCGGCGCCTCGACCGACGCCGAGGTCTCCGCCTGGGTGGTCCGCCAGCTCCGGGAGAAGAAGCTGAAGTTCGCGGTCGAGGACCCGGACGCGCCGGCGAACTGGCCGCGGCTCTGGTTCATCTGGCGCGGCAACGCCCTGCTGTCGTCGGCCAAGGGGCACGAGTACTTCCTGCGCCACTACCTCGGCACCCACTCCAACGCCGTGGCGGAGGAGACGGCGAAGGGCGAGGTCGAGGAGGTGGCCTGGCGGGAGACGGCCCCGGTGGGGAAGCTCGACCTGGTGGGGGACATCAACTTCCGGATGGACACGACGGCGCTCTACTCGGACGTCATCCTCCCGGCGGCCACCTGGTACGAGAAGGACGACCTCAACTCCACCGACATGCACTCGTACATCCACCCCCTGCAGGCGGCGGTGCCGCCCTGCTGGGAGTCCCGGAGCGACTGGGACATCTTCAAGGCCGTCGCCGAGAAGGTGAGCGAGCTGGCGAGGACGCACCTGCCCGAGCCGGTGCGGGAGATCGTCACCCGGCCGCTGATGCACGACACCCCCGCCGAGATGGCGCAGCGCGAGCTGCGCGACTGGGCCCGCGGGGAGTGCGAGCCGGTGCCCGGCCAGACCATGCCCGGCCTGGCCTACGTGGACCGCGACTACCCGAACCTCCACAACCGGTTCGTCTCCCTCGGCCCGGTGGTGCGGGCCCAGGGCATCGGCGCGCACGGGATCACCTGGCCGGTGGACGACCTCTACGACGAGCTGGTCCGCGACCGCCCCACCGTGGAGTGGGGGGGCCAGCGCTACCCGTCGCTGGCGCAGGCCCGGGACGCCGCCGACGTGATCCTCCACCTCGCCCCGGAGACCAACGGCGAGTCGGCCTTCCGCGCCTTCGCGGCGGAGGAGAAGAAGGTGGGGCTGCCGCTCACCGACCTGGTGGCGGGCAGCCGCGACGTCCGGACCACCTTCCAGGACCTGGCCCGGCAGCCGCGCCGGCTCCTCGACAGCCCGTGCTGGACCGGCCTCACCGGGAAGGGGCGCACCTACTCCGCCTACTGCCTCAACGTGGAGCGGCTCGTCCCCTGGCGGACGCTGACCGGCCGCCAGCACTTCTACCTCGACCACCCCGGCTTCATCGCCTTCGGGGAGGCCCTCCCCACCTACAAGCCCAAGCCCGACGCCGGGCAGGTCGCCGACCTGGCGGCCTCCGGCGACGGCCGGCAATGCCTCCAGCTCAACTGCCTGACGCCGCACGGCAAGTGGGGCATCCACTCCACCTTCGGCGACAACCTCCGGATGCTGACGCTCTCGCGCGGCACCCACCCGCTCTGGCTCAACGACCGCGACGCCGCCCGGATCGGCCTCGCCGACAACGACTGGGTCGAGGCCTTCAACGACCACGGCGTGGTGGTGGTCCGCTGCGTGGTGAGCGCGCGCATCCCGCCCGGGCTGTGCCTGCTGTACCACTCGCCGGAGCGCACCATCGGCGTGCCGAGGAGCCCGGAGCGCGGCGGCCGGCGGGCCGGCGGCCACAACAGCCTGACCCGGGTGCGCCTCAAGCCCACGCTGATGCTGGGCGGCTACGGCCAGTTCACCTTCGCCCTCAACTACTGGGGCCCGACCGGCAACAACCGGGACACCTTCGTCCGCGTGCGCAAGCTCGCGGGCGCGCCGCAGTGGTAGCCGGGAGGCCCGCCATGGACGTGCGCTCGCAGATCGCCACGGTGTTCCACCTCGACAAGTGCATCGGCTGCCACACCTGCAGCGTCGCCTGCAAGAGCCAGTGGACCGACCGCCGCGGCATGGAGTACGCGTGGTGGAACAACGTCGAGACCAAGCCCGGCACCGGCTACCCCGTCTCCTGGGAGGACCAGGAGCAGTACCAGGGCGGCTGGAAGCGGCAGGGCGACGGGCTGAAGCTGCGGCAGGGCGGCCGCCTCGCCAGCCTGTCGCGGATCTTCTCGAACCCGTCGCTCCCGGTCCTCGACGACTACTACCAGCCCTTCACCTACCGCTACGGCGACCTGTTCGACGCGCCGGCGGGCGCCGACCAGCCCACGGCGCGCCCGGTCTCGCTCCTCGACGGCAAGCCCATGGAGATCGCCTCCGGCCCGAACTGGGACGACGACCTCTCCGGCTCCAACGTCTACGCCGCGCAGGACCCGAACCTGGCCGGGCTCTCGGCCGGGGAGCGGGCCGAGCTGCAGGGCATCGAGCGGATGGTCTTCTTCTACCTGCCCCGCATCTGCAACCACTGCCTCAACGCCGCCTGCGTCGCCGCCTGCCCGTCGGGGGCCATCTACAAGCGGGGCGAGGACGGCATCGTCCTGGTGAACCAGGACCGCTGCCGCGGCTGGCGCATGTGCGTCTCGGCCTGCCCGTACAAGAAGGTCTACTTCAACTGGTCCACCGGCAAGTCCGAGAAGTGCATCCTCTGCTACCCGCGCCTGGAGGCCGGCGAGCCCCCGGCCTGCTTCCACACCTGCGTCGGCCGCATCCGCTACCTGGGCGTGCTGCTCTACGACGCCGACCGGCTCGCCCGGGCCGCGGCCGCGCCCGACGCCGAGCTGGTGGCGGCCCAGCGCGCCGTCCTCCTCGACCCGCGCGATCCGGCGGTGGCGGAGGCGGCGCGGCGGAACGGCGTGCCGGACGCGGTCGTCGACGCGGCCCGGCGATCGCCGGTCTGGCGCTTCGTGAAGGAGTGGGAGATCGCGCTGCCGCTGCACCCCGAGTACCGCACGCTGCCGATGCTCTTCTACGTGCCGCCGCTGCTGCCGGCGATGGCGCAGGACGCGGCCGGGGGGGAGGCGGGCTTCTTCACCTCGCTCGAGCGGGCCCGCCTGCCGGTCCGGTACCTCGCCTCCCTCTTCACCGCCGGCGACGAGGAGCAGGTGAGGGCCACCTACCGGAAGCTCATGGCGGTCCGGCTGCACCGGCGCTCCACCCAGGTCGGCGACCTCCCGGCGGCGGCGGCCGCGAGGGCCCTGGCCGAGGCGCGCCTCGGCGCCGCGGACGCCGAGGCCATCTACCGGCTGACCGCGCTCGCCGGCATGGACGAGCGGATCGTCATCCCGCCGATGATGCGGGAGGGGCTCACCGAGCCCACCGTCGAGCCCCAGCGCCAGAACGCGGCCGGCTTCGCCTACCTGCGTGCCCCTCCGGGGAGGTGACCCGTGACCACGCTCGAACGGCGGAGCCGGGTCCTCGGCGCCTTCGCCGAGCTGCTCTCCTACCCCGCGGCCGATCCGGCCCCCGCCGCCCGCCGCTGCCGCGAGCTCGTCCTCCGGCGGGGCGCGGCCGAGGGCCTGGGCCGGTTCCTGGCCCGCGCCGAGCGGGCCGGTCCCCACGAGCTGGAGGAGGCCTACTCCTCGACCTTCGACCTGCAGCCCTCCTGCGCCCCCTACGTCGGGCACCACCTGTGCGGCGACGGCCCGCAGCGCGGCCTGTTCCTGGCACGGCTCGCCGAGGTGTACCGCCAGGACGGCTTCACCGCGGAGGGCGGCGAGCTGCCCGACCACCTGGCGGTGGTGCTGCGCTACCTGGCGGCGACGCCGACGGGGGAGGCGCGGCAGGCGCTCCTCGAGGACGGCGTGGTCCCGGCGCTCGACAAGATGCTCGCCGCCCTCGAGGACCCGGACGCCGTCTACCAGCCAGTGCTCGCGGCGCTGCGGGAGGAGGTGGCGTGATGGATGCCTTCCTGTTCGGCGTGGTCCCCTACCTCTCCGTGGCGGTGCTGCTGGTCGGGCTGCTCCGGCGCTTCCGCGCCATGCGCTACACGGTGACGAGCGCCTCGTCCCAGCTGCTCGAGGGCCGGCTCCAGTACTGGGGCTCGGTCTCCTGGCACTACGCGATCCTCCTGGTCCTCGGCGTCCACCTCGCCGCCATCTTCCTCCCCGGCGCGGTGACCCGGCTCCTCTCCGGGCCGGGGCGCCTGCTCGCCGTCGAGGCGACCGGCCTGGCGCTCGGCCTCACGGCGCTCTGGGGGCTGGTGGTCCTCGGCCTGCGGCGGGTCCCCCTCCGCGGCACGACCGGCTGGGCCGACTGGGCGGTGCTGGCGCTCCTCCTCGCCCAGGTGGCCACGGGCGTCTGGGTCGCCTCCACGGCCCGCTGGGGCCTGGCCTGGTTCCCGCACGTCGCGACGCCCTGGCTCGGGTCGCTGGCGAGGCTCGCGCCGCGCGTGGACCTGGTGGCGAACCTGCCCTGGGCGTTCAAGGTGCACGCCGTGAACGCCTTCGTGCTGATCGCGCTCGTGCCCTACACCCGCCTCGCCCACGTCGTCGTGGCGCCGGTCGAGTACCTCTGGCGCCTCCCGCAGGTGGTCATCTGGCGGCGCCCCCGGCCCGCCGCTCCCGGAGGTACGCCATGAACTCGCGGACGCTGCGCCGCTGGGACGTCGAGAACTCCGCCTTCTGGCACGAGGAGGGGCGCGCCATCGCCCGGCTGAACCTGTGGATCTCCATCCCGGCGCTGCTCCTCTCCTTCGCCGTCTGGATGGTGTGGAGCGTGGTGGTGGTGCGGCTGCCCGAGGTCGGCTTCCCCTACGGCACCGACCAGCTCTTCTGGCTCGCCGCGCTCCCCGGGCTCTCCGGGGCGACGCTGCGCATCTTCTACGCCTTCATGGTCCCGATCTTCGGCGGGCGGCTGTGGACGGTGCTCTCCACCGCCTCGCTCCTCGTCCCCGCCGTGGGCATCGGCTTCGCCGTGCGGGACCCGACGACCTCCTACGGCACCATGCTCCTCCTCGCCCTCCTCTGCGGCTTCGGAGGCGGGAACTTCGCCTCCAGCATGGCCAACATCAGCTTCTTCTTCCCCAAGGAGCAGAAGGGCACGGCGCTCGGCCTCAACGCCGGCCTGGGCAACCTGGGCGTCTCGGTGATGCAGTTCGCGGTGCCGCTGGTGATCACCGGCGGCGTCTTCGGCGGCCTGGGGGGCGGGCCCCAGGCGACCGCGCGGGGCGGCGCGGTCTGGCTGCAGAACGCCGGCTTCATCTGGGTGCCCTTCATCGTGGTCTGCGTGGTGGCGGCCTGGTTCGGGATGCACGACATCGCGTCGGCGAAGGCCTCCTTCCGCGAGCAGGCCGTCGTCTTCCGCCGCAAGCACAACTGGATCATGTGCTGGCTCTACACCGGCACCTTCGGCTCCTTCATCGGCTTCTCGGCGGGGCTGCCGCTCCTCATCAAGGCCCAGTTCCCCGGGGTGGACGCCGTGCGCTACGCCTTCCTCGGCCCGCTGGTCGGCGCGCTGTCCCGGCCGGTCGGCGGGTGGCTCGCCGACCGGCTCGGCGGCGCCCGGGTGACGCTGTGGAACTTCGTCGCCATGGCCGCGGCCGCCGGCGGGGTGATGGCCTTCCTCCCCGAGGCGGGGCGCGGCCCGGGGCTCCACGGGGGCAGCTTCCCCGGCTTCCTGGCCATGTTCCTCCTGCTCTTCCTCACCTCGGGCATCGGCAACGGCTCCACCTTCCGGATGATCCCGGTGATGTTCCTCACCCTCCACGAGCGGCTGGCCCGGGAACGGGGCGCGGAGGGGCTGGCGCAGGCCCGGAAGGACGCCGCCAAGGAGGGGGCGGCGGTGATCGGCTTCAGCTCGGCGGTGGCCGCCTACGGCGCCTTCTTCATCCCGCGCGCCTTCGGCGTCTCGGTGCAGGCGACGGGCACCCCCGCCGGCGCCTTCGTGGGGTTCATCGCCGTGTACCTGACCTGCATCCTCGTCACCTGGTGGGTCTACGCGCGGCGCCGCGCCGAGATGCCCTGCTGACGCCGGGGCGCGAGACGCCCCGCGGATGCGTCCGCTGCCCCCGCGGCCGCCTGGTGTAGTGTGTGCCTCCCCCGGGCCCGGCGACGGGACGAGGAGGAGGGGCGGCGCATGGACGAGAGGCTGGGCACGGTCATCCGGCAACTGGACCTCGAGCAGCTCGAGGTGAACCTCTTCCGGGGCCCGTCGAGGGACACCGGCGCGCCCCGGGTGTTCGGCGGCCAGGTCATCGGCCAGGCCCTGGTGGCGGCCGAGCGCACCGTCGACGGGAGGGCGCCCCACTCGCTGCACGCCTACTTCCTGCTGCCCGGCGACGCGGCCGCCTCCATCGTCTACCAGGTGGACCGGGTCCGCGACGGCCGGAGCTTCTCCGCCCGGCGGGTGCAGGCGATCCAGCACGGGCGGCCCATCCTCTCGATGATCGCGTCGTTCCAGGTGGCCGAGAGCGGGCTCGAGCACGCCGCGCCCATGCCCCCGGCGCCTCCCCCCGAGGGGCTCGTCCCCGCCTCCGCGCAGATCGAGCGGTGGCTCGCCGAGGCCGCCCCGGTGGCCCCGAACGTCTCCGAGTCGCTGCGGGCGCACGGCGCCATCGAGTTCCGGCCGGTGGAGCCGCGGAACCCGCTCCGGCCCTCGCCGGCCGAGCCGCGGCAGGCGCTCTGGTTCCGCGCCGTGGACCGGCTCCCGGACGACCCGCGGCTGCACCGCTGCCTGCTGGCGTACGCCTCCGACTTCCACCTCCTCGGCACCGCGCTCCGGCCGCACGGCCGGACCTGGTACCAGCCGTCGATGGTCGTCGCCTCGATCGACCACGCCCTCTGGTTCCACCGGCCCGCGCGCGTGGACGAGTGGCTGCTCTACGCCATGGACTCGCCCTCCAGCCAGTCCTCGCGCGGCCTCGCCCGCGGCGCCGTCTACGATCGCGCCGGGCGCCTGGTGGCGAGCGTGGCCCAGGAGGGCCTGATGCGCGAGGTGGGCGCCGCGCCCCGCCCGGAGCCCTGAGCCGCCGGAGGCGGCGGCGCGACCCGCGGGCCGGGCTTGCCGGCGGGCGCAGCTTATCGTAATAAGACGATAGCCATGCCGACCACCGCCCGCATCGCCCCCTCCTGCGGCCCCACGGCCCGCGCCGGGGAGGCGCTCGACCTCCGCCCCGTCGAGGGCCGGGAGGCCGACGACGAGCTCGCGCTCCTCGCCAAGGCGGTGGGACACCCGGCCCGCGTCCAGATCCTCCGGCTCCTGGTGCGCCGGGAGGCCTGCGTCTGCGGCGACATCGTCGACGAGCTGCCGCTGGCCCAGTCCACCGTCTCCCAGCACCTCAAGGTGCTGAAGGAGGCGGGGCTGGTCCGCGGCGAGATCGACGGGCCGCGGGTCTGCTACTGCGTCGAGCCCCGCGGGCTGCGGCGCCTCAAGGCGCTCGTCGGCGGCCTCTAGGAGCGAGCGTCCATGACCGATGAAGCCCCTGCCGCTCCGCACGGCGTCGCCCGCCGGCTCACGTTCCTCGACCGCTGGCTGACGCTCTGGATCTTCCTCGCCATGGGCGCGGGCGTGGCGCTCGGCGTCCTCGTCCCCGGGGTGGTCCCGGCGCTGGGCGCGATGTCGGTCGGGACCACCTCCATCCCCATCGCCGTCGGCCTGATCCTGATGATGTACCCTCCCCTCGCCAAGGTCCGCTACGAGGAGCTGCCCCGGATCTTCCTCGACGGCAAGGTGCTCGGCCTCTCGCTGGTCCAGAACTGGATCGTCGGCCCCGTGCTGATGTTCGCCCTGGCGGCGATCTTCCTGCGCGACCGGCCGGAGTACATGGCGGGCCTGATCCTCATCGGCCTGGCCCGCTGCATCGCCATGGTCATCGTCTGGAACGACCTCGCGGGAGGGGACTCCGAGTACTGCGCCGGGCTGGTGGCCTTCAACTCGGTCTTCCAGGTGCTCTTCTTCTCGGTCTACGCCTGGGTCTTCATCACCGTGCTGCCCGGCTGGCTCGGCCTCCGGGCCGCCGAGGTGCACGTCACCATCGGCGAGATCGCCCGGAGCGTCTTCGTCTACCTGGGCATCCCCTTCCTCGCCGGCCTCGCCAGCCGCTTCGGGCTGCGGGCGCTGAAGGGCGAGGAGTGGTACCGGCGGGTGTTCATCCCGCGCATCTCGCCCCTCACCCTCGTCGCCCTCCTCTTCACCATCGTGGTGATGTTCTCGCTCAAGGGCGGGACCATCGTGCAGCTGCCCCTCGACGTGGTCCGGATCGCCGTCCCGCTGCTGGTCTACTTCCTGCTCATGTTCTTCGTCTCGTTCTTCATGAGCCGGCGGATCGGGGCGACCTACGGGCAGACGGCCACCCTGTCCTTCACCGCGGCCTCCAACAACTTCGAGCTGGCCATCGCCGTCGCCGTCGCGACCTTCGGGATGGCCCACGGCGCCGCCTTCGCCGCGGTCATCGGGCCCCTGGTCGAGGTGCCGGTCCTCATCGGCCTGGTGAACGTGGCGCTGCGCCTGCGGGACCGCTTCTTCCCCGGCCAGACCGGGGAGCTGGTCCGGGTCGCGACCTGCGCCGTGGCCGTGGACGGGCCGGCGGCGGGGAAGCGGCCGTGACCGGCGCCCGGACCTCCCGCGCCGCGGCCGGGGTCGCGGCCGGCCTCGTCGCCTGGACGGGGCTCTACCTGGCCATCGAGCCGGCCTCCCGGCTCGCCGCGCACCGGCTGCTGGGCCTGTCGGAGGGGACGCACCTCGGCTCGGCCGTCTCCTTCTTCCTCTTCGAGGCCCCGAAGGTCCTGCTGCTCCTCGCCCTGGTCGTCTTCGCCGTCGGCGTCGTCCGCTCCTTCTTCACCCCGGAGCGGACGCGCGCCATCCTCTCGGGCAGGCGGGAGTCGGTGGGCAACGTCCTGGCCGCGCTCCTCGGCGTGGTGACGCCCTTCTGCTCCTGCTCGGCCGTGCCGCTCTTCCTCGGCTTCGTCGAGGTGGGCATCCCCCTCGGCGTCACCCTCTCCTTCCTGATCTCGGCCCCGATGGTGAACGAGGTGGCGCTGGTCCTGCTCTTCGGCCTCTTCGGCTGGAAGGTGGCCCTGCTCTACCTCGTCACCGGCCTGGGCATCGCCGTCGCCTCCGGCTTCGTCCTCGGCCGCCTCGGGCTGGAGCGGTGGGTCGAGGGGTGGGTTTACGAGTCGATGCGCCAGGGCGCGAGCTACCAGGCCGAGCGGCTCGGCTTCGCGGGACGGGTGGCGAAGGGCGTCGAGTCGGTCCGCGACGTCGTCGGCAAAGTCTGGCCCTACGTGCTCGCCGGCATCGCCGTCGGCGCCTTCATCCACGGCTACGTGCCCGAGGGGCTCATGGCCGGAATCATGGGGAAGCAGGCCTGGTGGTCGGTGCCCCTGGCGGTGGTCATCGGCGTGCCCATGTACTCGAACGCGGCCGGGATCGTCCCGGTGGTCCAGGCGCTCCTCGGGAAGGGCGCCGCGCTCGGGACGGTGCTCGCCTTCATGATGTCGGTCATCGGGCTCTCGCTGCCGGAGATGATCATCCTGCGCAAGGTGCTGCGCCCTCCGCTCATCGCCGCCTTCGTGGCCGTCGTCGCCACCGGCATCCTGGCGGTGGGCTTCCTCTTCAACGCCGTCCTGTAGGGGGGAACATGCGGATCCAGATCCTCGGAACC
>JAJZTO010000027.1:8727-14006 GCA_021848865.1 Myxococcales bacterium | reverse complement strand
GGCCTACTACTCGGGGATCACCCGCCCGGAGCTGGAGTTCCGCCGCCTCGGCCCGGTCACCGCCGACGCCTGGGGCGCGCTCTTCGAGGAGCTGGCCGGCGACCCGGCCTGGCTCGCCGAGAAGACCGGCCTCTCCCCCGACAACCTCGAGCCGGTGGTGCTGGCGGCGGCGGCGCGCCGCCTCCACCTGGCCCGCGACGCGGCGGCCCGCCTGCTCTTCGAGGCCGGGCGCCCCGCCGACCCGGCCGCCGCCGAGGCCCTGGCCCGCGCCGTCGCCGCGCGCGCCTTCCTGCACCCGGTGGAGCCCGCCGAGGCGGCGCTCTGGACGGCGGAGCCCGATCCCCTGCTGCGCTCCGCCGACGCGCTCGACGCGGCGATGCTGGCGGCCCAGGCCGAGGCCTGGCTGGCGCGGCTGGGCGGCCCCGCCTGGTGGCGCTCGGAGAAGGCGGGCGCGGCGCTGCGCGCGGCCTGGGCCGAGGGCTCCCGGCTCCCGCCCGGGGAGCTCTCGCGCGCCCTCGGCTTCGAGCGGCTCGACCCCGCCGCGCTGGCGGCCGCCTGCCGGGCCCGCGGCGAGCGAGCCGGGCTCCGGTTCCCGGGTTGACGCCGGGATTCGACGGGTCCGGGCGGGCGGGATAACATCGGCGGGCGTGTCCGAGGCCGCCCGCGATCGCGCCAAGAGCGCCGAGTTCCGGCCCCAGGTCTTCGGGCGGTACTTCCTGCTCCAGCGCCTGGCGGTGGGCGGGATGGCCGAGATCTACCGCGCCAAGATGGGGGGCGCCGGCGGCTTCGAGAAGGAGCTGGTGATCAAGCGCATCCTCCCGGCGCGCTCCCAGGACCAGGGCTTCATCCGGATGCTGGTGAACGAGGCCCGGCTCACCGTCCAGCTGACCCACAACAACATCGCCCAGATCTACGAGTGCGGCGCGGTGGAGGGCACCTACTACATCGCCATGGAGCAGGTGCACGGCGTCTCGCTGAAGGACATGATGTTCGCCTTCGGCCGCGCCGGCGCCCAGCTCTCGCCGGAGCAGGCGATGTTCCTGGTGCTGCAGCTCCTCCAGGGGCTCGACTACGCCCACCGCAAGACCGACGCCGAGGGGCGGCCGCTGAAGATCGTCCACTGCGACGTCTCGCCCGACAACGCCCTGGTCTCCTACGAGGGGGAGCTCAAGCTCCTCGACTTCGGCATCGCCCGCGCCGCCACCGGCCTCTCCAACTACAAGGAGGGGATGCTGATGGGGAAGCTCGGGTACGTGGCGCCCGAGCAGGCCTCGCTGGAGAAGGCCTGGGACCACCGGGTGGACATCTTCGCGGCCGGGATCATCCTCTACGAGCTGCTCACCAAGCAGAAGCCCTTCCCGCGGGCCACCGACGTCGAGACGCTGATCGAGTCGCGGCGCACCAAGGTGGTGCCGCCCACCGCCTTCGACGACCGGCTGCCGCGCGAGATCGACACCATCGTCCAGCGGGCGCTGGCCTACGACCCGGAGAAGCGCTACCCCAGCGCCCGGGCCTTCGCCGACGCGCTGGTGGACGTGCTCTTCCCCACCCCGCACTCCGCCATCCAGGACCTCATCGGCCAGCAGATGCAGCAGGTCTACGGCGAGCGCATCACCCGGCAGCGGGCGGCGCGCGCCCACGACGCGCTGGTGATGAAGGTGCTCTCGCACGTGGCCGCCAGGGAGGCGGAGGAGCGCGGCGACCCGGAGACGCCGAGCACGCCCGGGCCGCTGCCCGGCGACCCGGCGCCGGAGCTCACGCCCCAGCCGGTGCGGCACCGCACCACCTCGCGGCGGGACCTGCGCCCGGTCTACGTCGGCCTCCCCCCCGGCCGCGCCCTGCTGGTGGGCGGCCTGGCGGGCGCGGTGATCGCCGGCTCCTTCCTGGGGACCGCGCTGTGGATGCGCACCGGGACGCTGGTGGTCACCTCCGACCCGCCCGGCGCCCGGGTGACGGTGGACGGCGTGGCGGCGCCGGCCACCCCGGCGGTGATCGAGGGGCTCTCGCTGCACGAGCCCCACCGGGTGGTGGTGTCGGCGCAGGGGCGCCGCAGCGTGACCCACACCGTGGCCCCCGACCTCTGGAACGCCCACGCGCGCTTCCACGCCACGCTCTCCTCCGCCTTCGGGACGGTGCGGCTGGAGTCGGAGCCCTCCGGCGCCGAGGTGCGCTTCGACGGCAAGGCGCTGGGCCGCACGCCGCTCACCGTCCCCGACGTGGAGCTGGGGGAGCGCCACCGCGTGGACCTCACCTACCCGGGCCGCGAGATCGACCAGTTCGTGGTGCTGCCGGAGACCGACGGCCGCTCCTTCCGCCGCGTCCTGCCGCCCGCCCGCCCGCCGCCGCCGCCGGCGGCGCGAGACTGACGGCCGCGATCGCGCGGCGGGAGGCGGGGGACGGGCCCCCGCCCTACGAGCCGGAGAAGCGGGGCGCGCGCTTCTCCAGGAAGGCCAGCCGTCCCTCGGCGGTGTCCCGGCTCTCGAAGGCGATCCGCCGGGTGCGGTCCACCTCCGCGCGCTCCGCGGGGGTGAAGGCGCGCTCGTGCGCCGCCTCCAGCAGCCGCAGGATGCGCTTCATCCCCTGCACCGCCAGGGGGGCGTTCCGGGCGATCTCCTCGGCCAGCGCCAGCGCGGCGCCCTCCGCGTCCACGGCCGGGAGCAGCCGGTCCACCAGGCCGATCTGCAGCGCCCGCTCCGCCTCCACCGGGCGGCCGGTGAAGAACAGCTCCTTGGCCCGCGCCGGCCCGAGGAGGGAGAGGAAGCGGCGCATGCCGCCGATGGGATAGACCACGCCCAGCCGGGCGGGCGGCATGCCCAGCGAGATCCCCTCGCGCGCCACCCGCAGGTCGCAGGAGACCGCCAGCTCGCCGCCGGCCCCGAAGGCCGAGCCGTTGAGGAAGGCGATGGTGGGGCAGGGGACCGCCTCCACCGCCTCCATGGTCCGCTCCACCGCCAGGTCGGGCCGGTCGCCCGCCTGCGGCCCGGTGGGGATGGCCTCGATGTCGAAGCCGGAGCAGAAGGCCTTGTCGCCGGCGCCGCGGAAGACCAGGCAACGCACCCCGTCGCGGGCCGCGGCGGCGCATGCCTCCTCGATCCGGCGCAGGCTCCCGTAGTCGAGGGCGTTGCGCTTCTGCGGGTGGTCGATGGTGACCACGCGGACGAGGCCGCGGTCCTCGACGGTGACGTCGGCCATGGTTCCTCCGGGGCCGGGGCGGCGCGCTCGCCCCCGCGAACCGGGGGGGCCCATCGCCCCGACGGCCGCCGGCGCACCGCTGCGGGCTGGACGAGATGGCGGCGAGCCTACCGCATCGGGCGGGGAGCGGCGAGCGCCATCGGCGCGGGCGGGACAGGCCGAGGGGCGAGCGGCGCCGGGCGCTCGGACCGGGGGGAGCCGAGCGCCGCGGACGCCACCCGCCCCCCGTCAACCTCCGGCCGCGCCGGGCCCGCCCAGTGCCTGGCGCAGGCCGTCGCCGGCCCCGGCGGCGAGCAGGGTGCGCACCGTGGCCACGATGTCCTGGTACTTCACCGGCTTGCGAAGGAAGAACTGGGCCCCGAGGCGCGCCGCCCGCTGGTCCTCGTCGGCCGTCCCCGAGGAGATGACGATCACCGGCAGCGCCGCGAGCCGGGCGTCCTCGCGGATGCGCTCCAGCAGCTGGAGGCCGTCCATCACCGGCATGTAGACGTCGGTGATGACCAGGTCCACCGGGGGCGGGGAGCGCAGGCGCGCCAGCGCCCGTCCGCCGTCGTCGGCGATCTCCACCTGCATCCCGGACATGCCCTCCTTGGAGGAGAGCCGCTTCAGGGCCGAGGCGTACATGGTCGCCACCAGCGCGTTGTCCTCGACCAGCAGCACGCGGTAGGGGCGCCCGCCCTGGCCGGCGTTGGCGGCGGCGCGGGCCAGGACCTCGAGCCGGGCCGCCTCCTCCGGCGCGCCGGCCACCGTCACCCCGACGCCGCGGGGGCCGTCCGGGCCGGCGTCGCGCATGCGGACGATCTTCACCGTCAGGCGCAGGCGCTCGAGCAGGCCCGGGAAGGAGAGCTCCAGCGGGAGCTTCTCCCCGGCCTCGAGCTTCCGCTCGGTGCGGATGAAGAGCCCGCCGGCCGACAGGTCCTCGGTGTGGTCGCGGCCGGGCTCCTGGCCGGGCCAGGTCACCGCGAGCACCAGCGGGTACCGAGCGTGCTTTCGCCGTTCCTCCACCATCCCCACGCTCCTCCAGGACTCGTACCAGGAGGCCCTCCCCGCCGAGGGCGGTGAGGCGCCGACGAAGCCTGGGCTCCCTGCAAGCATCTTCGCGAACGGCCTTCCTCGCAACCTTCGGGCCATGCACAAGGCGCCGCAGGGCCGGCGCCCGAGGCGGGGCCACGGGACGCCCGCGCGGCCCTCCGGCCCGGCCCCGGAGCCCTGGAAGTGCGCGAAATCCGACATCCGGCCACTCCCGCGCACCGCCCGGGTCGCGGCCAGCTTTCCGGCCCCGGGCCGGGAACCGGGCCTCCACACGGGGGGCCGTTCACGCGACAGCGCACCATGTTTGCGGTACGTTACCGGTCCTCATGTCCCGCAGGCGGCGGCGCCCGGTGCGCGTTCTGCTCCCCGGCGAGAAGGAGGGGCGGCGCGGCTTCCTGAAGAAGGGGCTGCTCGGCGCCGCGCTGCTCGCGGCCGGCGGCGGCAGCGCCTGGCTGGCGACGCGGAAGACGCGCGTCCGGCCCGGCCTGCGCCCGCTCGCGGTCTTCGACGCCGCCCAGCTCACCGTCCTGCTCGCCGTCGCCGACCGGGTCATTCCCGACCACCCGGGCTTCCCGCGACCCACCGACGTCGGGCTCCCGGCCCGCGTCGACGCCGTCGCCGCCATGGCCGATCCGGCCACGCAGGTGGAGCTGCGGCGGCTGGTGACCCTCTTCGAGAGCGGGTTCGGCGGCCTCCTCGACCTCTCCCCGCGCCTGTTCACGGAGTGTGACGGAGCCGCGCAGGACCGCCGGCTGCGCGGCTGGATGGACAGCCGCATCGCGGTCCGCCGGACCGGCTTCAAGGCGCTGAAGCGGCTCGTCGCCGCCGCCTACTACGGTTCGCCCGAGACCTGGAAGGCGGTGGGCTACCCGGGGCCGCCGGGCGGCGCGCAGCTCGCCGCCCCGAAGCAGCTCGCCGCCCCGAAGCCGCCCGCCGCCCCGGTGCCGGTCCGCGGGGAGCCTCCCCCGCCGCGCCCGCGCCGCTTCCGTCCCGCGCCGGTGGGCATCGAGCCCGCCGCCCCCGCGGCCGCCGCCCCCGGCACCGACGCCGGCACC
>JAJZTO010000027.1:0-8717 GCA_021848865.1 Myxococcales bacterium | reverse complement strand
GTGGCCATGGATCAACACATCATTCGGCCACTTGAGCTGGACGCCCTCGACACCCAGCTCCTCCAGCGCCCGCGCAACGGCGAGCCCGGCCACCAGGGACAGCCCCGCCGGCACCGGAGCCCCCGGTGGCGACTGAGGCGCCCGCCGGGCCCGGGCGGATCCTCACCGGCGCCGACGTCCGCCGCGACGTCGAGGAGCGCCCGGACGTGTGCGTGGTGGGGTCGGGCGCCGGCGGCGCCGTGGCGGCGGCGCGGCTGGCCGAGCTGGGCGCCCAGGTGGTGGTGCTGGAGGAGGGGCCCTGGCACCGGCCCTCCGACTCGACCCTGCGCGAGGAGGACGCCTACCCGCGCCTCTACCAGGAGCGCGGCCAGCGCGCCACCGCCGACCTGGCCATCGCCATCCTGCAGGGGCGCTCGGTGGGCGGCTCCACCACGGTGAACTGGACCACCAGCTTCCGAACCCCCGACCGCGTGCTGGCCCACTGGGCCCGGGCCCACGGCGTCGAGGGGCTCACGCCGGAGATCCTGGCCCCGCACTTCGCCGCGGTCGAGGAGCGGCTCGGGATCCACGAGCAGCCCGCCGACGAGGTGAACGCCAACAACCAGGCGCTCTGGGACGGCGCCGGCGCGCTGGGCTGGCAGCGCGCCCGGACCCGGCGCAACGTCCGGGGGTGCGCCAACCTCGGCTACTGCGGCATGGGCTGCCCCATCGGCGCGCGCACCTCGATGGACCAGAGCTACCTCCCCGACGCGGTGCTCCGCGGCGCCAAGGTGTACGCCAACGCCCGGGCGGTGCGGCTCGAGTACCGGGACCGGCGCGGCGTGGCGATCCACGCCGAGGTGCTGGACCCGGCCACCGAGCGGCCCACCGGCCGCAAGCTGGTGGTGCGGCCGCGCGCCGTGGTGCTGGCCGGCGGCGCCATCAACACCCCGGCCCTGCTGCTCCGCTCCCGGCGCGACATCTCCGGCCGCGTCGGCAAGCGCACCTTCCTGCACCCGGTCACCGCCGTGACCGGCCTCTACCGCAAGTCCATCGCCCCCTGGTCCGGCGCCCCCCAGTCGGTCACCTGCCACCAGTTCGCCGACCGCGGGCCGGGCAAGGTGGGCTTCTTCCTGGAGACCGCGCCGCTCCACCCCATGCTGGCGGGCCTGTCCCTCGGCGGGTTCGGGGAGGCGCACCAGGAGCTGGCCTCGCGGCTCCCCAACCTGTCGGGGCTGATCGCGCTCACCGTCGACGGCTTCCTCCCCGAGGAGCGGGGCGGCGAGGTGACGGTGGACGGCGACGGACGGGTGCGGCTCGCCTACGAGGTCGGCGACGCGGTGTGGGAGGCGCTGCGCGAGGGGAGCAAGGCCCTGGCGCGCATCCACCTGGCGGCCGGGGCCGAGGCGGCCTACTCCTCCCACGAGGAGATGGTGGAGATGCGCAGCGAGGCCGACGTCGCCCGGCTCGACCGGGCGCCGTGGGAGAAGCTGCGGGTCGAGCTCTTCAGCGCGCACGCCATGGGCGGCTGCGCCATGGGGCGGGATCCCGACCGGTCGGTGGTGGACTCGCGCCTGAAGATGCACGGGATGGACAACCTCTGGGTGGTGGACGGATCGGTCTTCCCGACGTCGCTGGGCGTGAACCCGCAGCTCACCATCTTCGGCCTGGCCCACTGGGCGGCGGAGCAGATCGCGTCCCAGATCCGCTGATCGCGCGCCCGGGCCTTTCGCGCCGCGCTCGCTTGACGGCGCCCGCCCGTTCGGGTTCGGATCCCCTTTCGCCCTCTTCCCCTTCCCCCGCCGCCCGAGGCCCCATGGACGAGACCAAGATCCTCCTTCCCGAGAGCCAGATCCCCACCCACTGGTACAACGTCGCCGCGGACCTGCCGGCCCCGCCCGCCCCGGTGCTGCACCCGGGGACCAAGAAGCCGGTGACGCCGCAGGACATGCTGCCCCTCTTCCCGCCCGGGCTGCTGGAGCAGGAGATGTCGGCGGAGCGCTGGATCAAGATCCCGGACGAGGTCCGCGAGATCTACCGGCTCTGGCGCCCCTCGCCGCTCTACCGCGCCCGCCGCCTGGAGCGCGCGCTGGGGACGCCGGCGAAGATCTACTACAAGTACGAGGGGGTCTCGCCGGCCGGCTCGCACAAGCCCAACACCGCGGTGCCGCAGGCCTACTACAACAAGATCGCCGGGACCCGGCGCATCGCCACCGAGACCGGCGCCGGCCAGTGGGGCAGCTCCATCGCCCTGGCCTGCAAGATGTTCGGCCTGGAGTGCACCGTCTACATGGTGCGGGTCTCCTTCGGCCAGAAGCCCTACCGGAAGTCGATGATGCAGCTCTGGGGCGCGAAGGTGCTGGCCTCGCCCTCCGACCAGACCGGCGCCGGCCGCTCGATCCTCGCCAAGGATCCGGGCAGCCAGGGCTCGCTGGGGATCGCCATCTCCGAGGCGGTGGAGGACGCCGCCACCCACGAGGACACCCGCTACGCCCTCGGCAGCGTGCTGAACCACGTCTGCCTCCACCAGACGGTGATCGGGCTCGAGGCCCGGGAGCAGCTGAAGATCGCCGGCGACTACCCCGACGTGGTCATCGGCTGCCACGGCGGCGGCTCCAACTTCGCCGGGATCGCCTTCCCCTTCGTGGCCGACAAGGCGGCGGGCAAGGCGGTGCGCATCCTGGCGGTCGAGCCCACCAGCTGCCCCACCCTGACCAAGGGCGTCTACGCCTTCGACTACGGCGACACCGCCCAGATGGCCCCCATCGCCAAGATGTACACGCTGGGCCACGACTTCATGCCGCCCGGAATCCACGCCGGCGGCCTGCGCTACCACGGCGCCGCGCCGCTGGTGTCGCTGCTCGCCCACCACAAGGTGATCGAGGCCCGGGCGGTGGGCCAGCTCGCCTGCTTCGAGGCCGCGGTCCAGTTCGCCGGCACCGAGGGCATCATCCCCGCCCCCGAGTCCTCCCACGCCATCCGCGCCGCGGTGGACGAGGCGCTCCAGGCCAAGGCCGAGGGCAAGCCGCGCACCATCCTCTTCAACCTCTCGGGCCACGGCCACGTGGACATGGCCGCCTACGACGACTACTTCGCCGGGCGGCTGGAGGACTTCGAGTACCCGGCCGCCAAGGTGCAGGAGTCGCTGAGGCACCTCCCGCAGGTCGCGCTCTAGGCGGCGCCCCCGGCGCGGTCCAGCGGAAACCCCCTCTGCCCGGCACCAGCCGGGGAGAGGGGGCCCGTACTCCGTGACCTCGCGGCGCTGCCGGGCGGCGGAACGCCGCCCCGGTTCGCCCTACTTGCCCCAGCCGGGGAAGGGCCAGACGGCCTTCTTCACCGCCAGGTTCGCCGGCCAGACGGTCTCGTGCTTCCCGTTCTGGACCTGCTCGACCAGCAGCTGCGCCTCGCGCTGGTTCTGGTACCCGTCGAAGTCCTTGAACCGGACCTTGCCCATCAGGCCGGTCCAGGTGCCGTGGCGCAGCCCCTCGCGCAGCTTCTCGCGGCTCCCGCCGGCGGTGGCCGCGGTCTGGCCGACGATCATCAGCGACTCGTAGGCACAGGCGGCGTGGTAGGTCGGCGGCTTGCCGAACTGCTTGATGTACCGGTCCGCCCAGGCCCTCGACCCGGGCCACGGCGCGTCCGGGGTCCACTGGGTCTGCGAGAGCACGTTGTCGCTGATCTCCTTCTCCTTGGCGAACTGCACCACCGAGAATCCGGCGCCGGCGCCCAGGAAGGCCATGGGGGAGAGGCCCAGCTCGCGCGACTGCCGCATGAGGAGGATGGCGTCGGCGACGTACGAGACCATGAACACCAGGTCGGGGTTGGCCTCCTTCACCTTGGTGAGCGTGGAGCGGTAGTCCGGGGAGCCCTTGGAGTAGGCCTCCTCGAAGACCACCTTGATGCCCTTCTTGGCGGCGATGGCCCGGGCGCTCTTCGCGGCCGAGACGCCGAAGTCGGTGTTCTCGTTCAGGATGGCGATGCTCTTCGGCTTGCCCAGGTGGGTGGCGATGTCGAAGAGGACCCCGGCGTAGTCGTCGGTGGTCGCCGAGAAGCGGTACACGTACTTGTAGTGCTGCCGGGTGATCTCCTCCTTGGAGGCGGCCGGCACCATGATCGGGACCTTGTACTTCTCGGCCAGCTTGGCGTCGGCGTTGGCGGTCGAGGAGGTGTAGGGCCCGACCACGCCGATGACGTTGTCGCGGGTGGCCAGCTTCTCCATGGCGCTCATCGAGATCTGCGGCTTGCCGGTGTCGTCCTCCCACACCAGCTGCAGGTCGATGCCCTTGGCCTTGAGGTCCTCCTCGGCCAGCTTGTAGCCGTTGGTGAGGTTCTCACCGATGGGGGCCTCGGGGCCGGTGACGGAGTTGATGATGCCGATCTTCACCGGCGCGGCCAGCGCCGGCAGCGCCGCGGCGGCGAGCGCCCCGGCGATGGCAATGCGGAATGCACGGATCATGTGTCCTCTCTCTCCACTGGGTTTGCGGCTGCGGTGGGGGAATGAGGCCCCGAAGGGCGGCCCCCCGTCAAGCCCAGACGGTGGGAGGAGCCCGACTATTCGACGAAGAAGTCGGGGAGCAGCTCCTGCCCCGGCTCCACCGCGTAGCGCCCGAAGTCGGTCACGCCCTCGCCCCGCAGGACCTCCTCGTCGACGAAGAAGTTCCCGGTGCAGGCGCGGGCCGGACGGGTGAGGATGGCGTGGGCGGCGTCGGCGACCACCGCCGCGGTGCGCCCGTGGCGGGCGGTCTCGTCGCCGCCGAGCAGGTTCAGCGCCGCGGTGGCGATCACCGTGCGCGGCCAGAGGGCGTTCACCGCCACGCCGCGGTCGCGGAGCTCCTCGCTCATCCCCAGCACGCACAGGCTCATGCCGTACTTGGCCATGGTGTAGGCCACGTGGGGCGCGAACCAGCGGGGCTGCATCGAGAGCGGCGGCGAGAGCATGAGCACGTGCGGGTTCGGCGCCCGCAGCAGCCAGGGCAGGCAGGCCTGGGTGCAGAGGAAGGTCCCGCGCGCGTTGACCTGGTGCATGAGGTCGTAGCGCTTCATCGGCGTCTCCAGGGTGCCGGTCAGGTGGATCGCCGAGGCGTTGTTCACCAGCACGTCGATCCCGCCGAAGCGCTCCACCGCCGCCTGGACCGCCGCCCGCACCTGCGCCTCCTCGCGGATGTCGCACGGGACCGCCAGCGCCCTCCCGCCGGCCCGCTCGATCTCGGCGGCGGCGGTGTGGATGGTCCCGGGCAGCTTGGGGTTCGGCACGTTGCTCTTGGCCGCGACCACCACGTTGGCGCCGTCGCGCGCGGCCCGCAGGCCGATGGCGAGGCCGATGCCCCGGCTCGCGCCGGTGATGAACAGCGTCTTCCCGCTCAGGCTGGCCATGGCTCCTCCGCGGCCACTATCCACCACCCGCAGCGTGTGGGCCAGCACCTACCCCCAGCGGTCGCCGCCGGTTCCACGCGCGGATCCTGAACGGATCATCAGCCAAATCTCATGTGACATCGGGGGCTTGTTGACTTCCCCGGCGGATCTCCGTAGATCGTCGCGAGCGGTGGGAGAAAGTGGATCACCGCGGATCAAAGCGGCAGAATCAGGCAAAACGTGTTCTTCGGGACCTACCAGCACACGATCGACGCCAAGGGGCGCACCAGCCTCCCGGCCCGCCTGCGCGAGCAGCTCGCCGCCGCCGGCGAGGCGAAGGTGGTGCTCATCCGCTACCCGCACTGGCGCTCGGTCCAGGTCCTGCCCATCTCGGTGTGGAAGGAGCTGTCGGAGAAGGTGATGGCCTCGAGCCCGCTCGACCTGCGGGCCCAGCGCGACATCCTCCGCTTCTACTCCACCGCCCAGGAGGTGGACCTCGACGTCCACGGCCGGCTGCTGGTGCCCCCCGCGCTGCGGGAGTGGGCCGGGCTGGCCAAGGACGTGGTCTGGGTGGGGATGGGACGCACCATCCACCTCTTCGACCAGGCGGCCTACGAGCAGGAGACGGCCCAGGGCGATGCGGCCGGGCCGGTGGACTTCTTCAAGGCGTGAAGGGAGGCGGGCGATGTTCGAGGCTCGACGGCAGGACCAGGTGACCATCCTCCGGGGCGAGGGCGACCTCTCCCG
The DNA here is from genome assembly GCA_021848865.1 of Myxococcales bacterium. GTDB lineage: Bacteria > Myxococcota > Myxococcia > Myxococcales > Anaeromyxobacteraceae > JACRMN01. The sequence continues at coordinate 2,639 of JAJZTO010000027.1, read as the reverse complement.
CGCCGAGCTGACCGCCATGGCCTCGGTGGCGGCGCGGGCCCGCGCCGAGGGCCGCATGGTGGTCATCGACCTGAAGGGGGTCACCCACCTCCACTACGCCGGCGCGGCGCTGCTCGCCGCCATCCCCGGGCTGCGCGCCGCCGGGGCCAGCCGCTACGTGCGCGACCTGGTGCACGCCGGCGGCGCCGGTGGGCGGGTGGAGCTGTACCACGACGTCGAGGAGGCCGTGCGGGCCGCGTGACCGACCGGTTCCACCATGCGTCCGTCCTCACCTCCGAGCTGGTCGAGATCCTGCGCCCCGCACCGGGCCGGCTGCTGCTCGACTGCACCCTGGGCGGCGGCGGCCACGCCGAGGCCTTCCTGGACGCGGGGGCGCGGGTGATCGGCGTCGACCGCGACCCGCGCGCCCTGGCGGCGGCCCGGGCCCGGCTGGCCCGCTTCGGCGAGGCCTTCCGGGCGGTGCGGTCCGACTTCCGGGACGCCCGCGGCGCCCTCGACGCGCTGGGCATCGGCGAGGTGGACGGCGCCGTGGCCGACCTCGGCGTCTCCTCCCCGCAGCTGGACGAGGCGGAGCGCGGCTTCTCCTTCTCCCGGCCCGGCCCGCTCGACATGCGCATGTCGCAGGAGGGCGAGACCCTGGGGGAGCTGCTGGCCCGCGTCGACGAGCGGGAGCTGGCCCGCATCCTGCGCCAGTACGGCGAGGAGCCCTTCGCCCGGCCCATCGCCCGGGCGGTGAAGCGGGCCGTCACCGCCGGGGAGCGGCTGGACACCGCGCGGCTCGCCGAGATCGTCTCGGGCGCCATCCCGCGCCGCGCCTGGCCCCACCGCATCCACCCGGCGACGCGCACCTTCCAGGCGCTGCGCATCGCGGTGAACGACGAGCTGGGGTCGCTGGCCGCCTGGCTGGAGAGCCTGCCGGCGCTGGTGAAGGTGGGCGGCCGGGCCGCCGCCATCAGCTTCCACTCGCTGGAGGACCGGATGGTGAAGGAGCGCTTCCGGGTCCTGACGCGGGCCTGCACCTGCCCGCCCGACCTCCCGGTGTGCGCCTGCGGCGCCCGGGCCGCCTTCGCCGCGGTGACGCGCAAGGCGGTGGTGGCGGGCGAGGCCGAGGTGGCGGCCAACCCCCGGGCCCGGAGCGCCAGGCTCCGCGCCGTGGAGCGGCTGCGATGAGGGGCTCGCGCTTCCCCTGCCCGCCCCGGCGGCTGCTGGCCCTGGGGCTGGCGGCGGCGGCCCTGGCCGGCGCGGGCATCTTCCACGTCTGGACCCGCACCCGGGTGGTGGTGGCGGGGTACGAGCTGGCCCGCCTGGAGGCGGAGCACCGGCGGCTGGTGGCCGAGCGGGAGCGGCTCGAGCTGGAGGTGACGACGTTGCGCGCGCCCGGGCGGCTGGAGCAGTACGCCCGGACGCGGCTGGGAATGGCTCCGCCGGCGCCGGGCGCGGTGGTGGCGGTGGGGACGGGCGGCGGCGGGTCGGGCGGGGCGGTGGTGGGCGCGGGCAGCGCCCGCACCGGCCCGGCGGAGCCAGCTTCGCGCGTGCAGGTGGCGCTCACCGCGGCGGCGGGGCGCTGAGCGGTGCGGCCCGGGGGCGAGGCCAGGGCCGCGCGCTGGATCGCCGTCCGCATCGGCGTGGTCGGCCTGCTGCTGGCCGGCGCCTTCGTGGCGGTGGGCGCCCGCGCCGTCCACCTCCAGGTGATGCAGTCGGAGAAGCTGGGCGCGATGGCGCGCGACCAGTACCTGCGCGAGGTCGAGTGGAAGCCGCGCCGCGGCGCCATCACCGACCGCAACGGCGTGGTGCTGGCGCAGGACGTCGAGGCCGACTCGGTCTTCGTCGACCCCAGGGAGTTCCCGGAGCGGGGCCGGCGCGCCGCGGCGGCCCGCCTGGCCCGGGCCCTGTCGATCGACGCGCGGGGGCTGGAGCGCAAGCTGGCCCGGGGCGGCCGGTTCGCCTGGGTGAAGCGGCGCCTCTCCCCCGACGAGTCCACGGCGGTCCGCGCCCTGAAGCTCCCCGGGGTGGGGTACGCCAAGGAGTCGCGCCGCTACTACCCGCGGCGGGAGCTGGCGGCGCAGCTGGTGGGCTTCGTCGGCGACGACGACGACGGGCTGGAGGGGGTGGAGCGGCTCTACGAGGACGCCCTCTCCGGCGAGGCGCTGCGCGTCCCCTCGCTGCGCGACGCCCGCGGGGTGATGCTGCTCCGCGACGCGCCCGAGCGGCCGCCCGAGGGGTCGCGCGTCGAGCTGACCATCGACCAGGGGCTGCAGCGGGTCGCCGAGCGGGCCCTGGGGCGGGCGGTGGCCCAGTCCCGGGCCGCCGCCGGGATGCTGGTGGCCCTGGACCCGCGCACCGGCGAGGTGCTGGCGCTGGCCAACGCCCCGGTCTTCAACCCCAACACCCCGCGGCGCGGCGACGCCATGCGCGACCGGGCGGTGCTCGACACCTACGAGCCCGGCTCGACCTTCAAGATGTTCACCTTCGCCGGCGCCCTGGACGCCGGCGTCCTCAAGCCCGGCGAGCCGCTCTTCTGCGAGAACGGCAGCTGGCGGATCGGCACCCACGTCATCCACGACTCCCACCCCATCGGCTGGGTCGGCCCGGGGAAGGTGATCGCCGCCTCGAGCAACATCTGCGCCGCCAAGATCGGG
>JAJZTO010000469.1 GCA_021848865.1 Myxococcales bacterium | reverse complement strand
GTCGGCGGCGGCCGGCGGGCCGGCGTCGGTCCCGTCGAAGGGGGTGACGGTGACCCGCACCAGGTCGTGCTTCTTCCCGCCCGCGGCCAGGCGGGAGTGGCCCTTCGCCACCTTCTCGCGGGCCCCCACCTGCCACTCGTAGCGGTAGATCACGGCGTCGCCGTCGGGGTCGGTCGAGGGCCGCACCACCTGGGCCTCGAGCGGCGTGCCGGCCGGCACCGGCGCGTCGCAGAGCGCGGCCGCGAGCGGGCCGGGCGGCGAGTTGGCGATGGTGAACTCCAGCCGGGCCGGCGGCGCCTCGGCCTGGCCGTCGCCGGCGGTGACCTCCACCGCCCAGCGCTCGCCCTTCCGCGCGAAGTCGCGCGGGATCTCGGCCTGGCCCGGGGGCAGGTCGAGCTTGCGTCCCTCGCGGAACCAGGCGTAGCGGTAGGCGACGAGGTCGCCGTCCCGGTCCGGCTCCTGGGCGATCTCCAGCCGGATGCCGTCCACCCGGCGCGGCGCCGGCGGGACCAGCGCCAGGCGCGGCGGCGGGGGCGGCGTGTTCACCGAGAGCACCTCGGCGCGGGCCGGCGGCCCGTGGGCCTCCCCGTCCAGCGCCTCCACCTCGACGCTCCAGCGCTGGTCCTTGCCCACCTCGGCGCCCGGCAGCTCGGCGGCGCCGGTCCAGAAGGGCTCCCGCAGCGACTCGCCGGTGCCGTCGGAGACCGCCACCGGGAAGCCGTCGCGCCGCCAGCGGTAGCGGTAGCGGATGACGTCCCCGTCCGCGTCCGGCGCCTCGCGGACGATCCGCGCCCGCAGCCCCGTCCCGGCCGCCGGCGAGGCCGGCTCCAGCGCGATGGCCGGGGTGCCGGGCGGGGCGTTCTCGACCTCCACCTCGGCGTTGGCCGGCAGCCCCGGCCCCTCGTCGTCGCGGGGCACCACCGTCACCCGGATGCGCTGGTGCTTCTGGAAGCGCGCCGCGGGGAGCACCGGCTGGGTCTCGCCGAGCGCCTTGCCCTGGCGGGACCAGGCGTAGGAGTAGGTCACCGGGTCGCCGTCGGGGTCGACGCTGGGCGCGACGATCACGGCGCGGAGCGGGACGCCGCCGGCCGGGCGGGCCGGCTCGATGGCGATGCGCGGCGCCGGCGGCGGCGCGTTCAGGACCTCGGCCGCCACCCGCGCCCGCGGCCCCTCCTCCTCGCCGTCGAAGGCCCAGACCTCGGCCTCGAAGCGGTCGCCGCGGCGCACCTCGGCGCCGGGGACCTCCCGGCCGTCGCCCGGCGGCACGAAGGGCTTGCCGTTCTTCCTCCAGGCGTACCGGTAGGTGACCGGATCGCCGTCCGGATCCAGCGCCGGCTCCACCACCACCACCCGGATCGGGTGGCCGCCGTGGGGCTGCAGCGGACGCCCCTCGACCAGCGGAGCCCGCGGCGGCGAGTTCCGGACCCGCACCTCCAGCGTGGTGGGGGGGCCCTCCACCTCGCCGTCGAAGGCGCGCACCTCCACCTTGACCTGCTGGTGCTTGCGCACCGCCCCGGCCGGCAGGAAGGAGGTGGCGAGGGAGAGGTTGCGGGGCACGCCGTCGACGAACCAGCGGTAGTGCGGGACCAGCCCGTCGTCCGCCCCGACGGTCCCCGCCGGCTGCACCGCGAGCCGATCGGTGTGGCGGACCTCGGGCGAGGAGAACGCCACCCGCGGCGCCGGCGGCGGGGGGCTCTCCACCCGCGCCTCGGCCAGGACCGGGTCGGACTCCGACTCCCCGTCCCCGGCGTAGACCCGGACCCCCAGCACCGCCCCGCGGCGCAGCAGGTGCGCCGGGAAGACGTCCGCGTCCACGCCGGCGGGCGCGCCGTCGAGGAGCCACTGGTAGCGGTAGCTCACCGGGTCGTCGTCGGGGTCGGTCGCCTGGCGGGTCAGCACCGCACGCACCGGCGAGCCCAGGAGCGGGGGGGACGGATCCAGCGCCACGGCGTGGCCGGAGGGCGCCGTGCCCATGACCATGACCTCCGGGCTCCGCGCCGGCGGCCCGCCGCCAGGAGGGACGATCGCGAAGCGCCACAGCTCCCCCTTCGCCAGCGTCCCCCGCGGCAGCTCCTTCTTCCCCTGCAGGTCCGGCACCACCGCGCCGTTGCGGTACCACTCGACGACCGGCTTCGGTTCGGGATCGCCGGGCAGCGCGTCGGGAGAGGCCCAGCGCCAGCTCGCCGCCAGCCGGTCGCCGACGCGCGGCAGCAGCGGGGAGACGGCCAGGCCGGTGTAGCGCGGCGGGTTGGGGCCGTAGCGGCCGGTGCGGGCCGCGTCGCGCGCCGGAGCGGGCCAGGGCGCGGCCGGCGTCGCCGACCCGAACTTCAGGGCCCGCAGGCCGTGGACCTCGCCGGACGGGAGCCCCAGGAAGGCGGTCAGGGTGCGGTCGGAGCCCAGGTCGTAGAGCAGCGGCGTGGCGCCGACGTCCGCGGCCTCGAGCGGCGTGGGGAAGCCGGCCACCGTCCGGCCGTCCCCGGTCACCGCCACCACGTGGCCGTCGGCGGTCGCCGCCACCAGGGCGAGGCGGCCGTCGCGCCCCAGGTCGCCCATCACCACG
>JAJZTO010000468.1:1246-2569 GCA_021848865.1 Myxococcales bacterium | reverse complement strand
ACGATCCCCGTCCCGTCCGGCTTCACCTTGATCTTCGACTCCGGGTCTTCCACCCGCTTCGCGGTCACGAGGATCTTCAGGGCCATCGGTGGCTCTCCATTGACTTGAGAATCAACGAACGTCGAAAGAGTATGGCGCAGCGCGGTGAAGCGGCGCAACCCGAATCGACGGGCCGGGCGACGGCGGCTCACGCCGCCCGCGGCTCGGGGGGCCGGCGCAGGGCGTCGGGCAGCCGCCCGAAGAGGGCCCGGCCGCGCGCCAGGGCCTGGCGCCAGGCCGCCAGCTCCTCGCCGGAGAAGGCGCCCCGCAGCGCCTCGTCCCACGCCACCTCGGCGATGGGCAGGAGCGGCGCCGCCAGGCCGAGCAGCACGCCCCCGGCGCAGCCGGGCCGGCCGAGCGCCCGCGCCTCCGCCTCGGCCGCCACCTCGACGGTGCGGGCCACCCGGGCGCGCAGCCGGTCCAGCAGGTCGGCCGGGGGCGCCTCCAGGCCGAGCCGCATCCGCGGCGTCGGGACGAGACGGTCCGACACCGCCACCAGCCCGCCCGGCAGGACCTCGTGGACCCAGCGCAGGGCCTCGAGCCGCTCCAGCCCGAGGAGCAGGTCGGCGCCGCCCTCGGGGATGAAGGGCGAGGCCAGCTCGCCGGGGGCGATGCGCACCTGGCAGCGCACGCTGGCCCCGAGGTGCGCCACCGGCCGGTCGGTGGCGACCCGCACCTCCTGCCCGGCGTGGAGCGCCGCCTCGCCGAGCAGCGCGGCGACGCGCTCCACCTCCTGGCCGGAGAGGCCGACCACCAGGGCGCCGAGCGGCCTCACCGCCGCACCTCGGGCCCGATGGCCTGGGAGCGGCACACCTGGGCGCAGAGCCCGCAGCCGGCGCAGCGGCCGGGGTCGATCACCACCGCGTCGGGCCCGTCGGAGGCCGCCGGGCAGCCGAGGCGCAGGCAGGCCCCGCAGCGGTTGCAGCGGGCCGGGTCCACGCGCTGCGGCGGCCGCGTGCCCCCCCGCAGCCGCACGCAGGGCGACCGGGCGATGAGCGCCGACGAGGCGGGCCGGGCCAGCTCCTCGTGGAGCACGGCGGTGAAGCCGGCCAGGTCCAGCGGGTCGACGGTCCGGACCGAGGCGACGCCCAGCGAGCGCACCAGGGCGGGGAGGTCCACGCGCCACCCTCCCGGCGCGGGGACCTCGCGCTCCACCGGGCCCGGGGCGGCGCCGCCGTCCTCCGCCGGACAGGTGTCGGACAGGATCACGGTGCCGGTTCCGGCGGCGGCCACCGCCAGGGCCCCGGCCCCGGAGTGGAGCAGGGCGTCCTCGCCCAGCACCGC
>JAJZTO010000468.1:0-1236 GCA_021848865.1 Myxococcales bacterium | reverse complement strand
CCACCCGGCCGGCGATTCGGCCGCCCAGCGCCGCCTCCAGGCCGGCGGCCACGGCCACCGGCGCGCCGGCGCCGGGGGCCCGGGTCACCGCCGACAGCGGCGCCAGCGAGGCGAGGTGGGCACAGTCCAGGTCGCCGGCCACGGTGACGTGCTGGCGCTTCAGCGCCTGGAAGGTGGCGCGGTGCGGGCAGCCCGGGCAGAGCTCCGCCGGCCGCTCGGCCGCCGGCTCGGGCGAGCGGGGCCGCGACCGGGCCGCGCCGAAGGCGTGCGACAGCAGCGCCGGCGTCAGCTCGCCGGTCCGCGCCAGCCGGTCCTTCCCCTCGCAGGCGATGCCCGCCGCGCGCAGCTCCGACTCCACGAAGGGCTCCAGCTCCTCCACCACCAGGAGCCGGTGCACGCGCCCGGCGAAGTCGCGCACGAAGCCGGTCGGCACCGGGTGGACCAGCCCCAGCTTGAGGATCGAGGCGTCGGGGATGGCCTCCCGGACCATCCCGTAGGCGATGCCGCTGGTCACCACGCCCACCTGGGCGGAGCGCATCTCCAGGCGGTTCAGCGCCGTGTCCCAGCCGTGGGCCGCGAGCGATCCCAGCCGCTCCAGCGCGCGCGCCCGCTGCGACGGCGATCCGGTGGGGAGGGCGCGCAGCACCGTCTCCACCCGCTGGCCGCGCGCCGCCGTGGCCCGCGACGGCCCGATCTCGACCGCCTCGGCCGAGTCGGCGAGCCGGGTGGTGAGCCGCAGCACCACCGGGGTCTGGAAGGCCTCGGACAGCTCCAGCGCCTCCCCGACGAAGGAGTGGGCCTCGCGCGGGTCGGCCGGCTCCAGCACCGGGACCATGGCGGCGCGGGCGACCAGGCGCGAGTCGCCGGAACGGGCCACCCGCGCGCCGGGGTCGTCGCACACCACCAGCACCATCCCGGAGCCGCCCGAGCAGGAGGCCGCCCGGAGGGCGGTGGCCGCCGCCTCCAGCCCGCCGGGAGGAAGGAGGGCCAGGCTGCGCGCACCGGCGAGGGCCGCGCCCAGCGCCAGCTCGACGGCCGCCTGCTCCGAGGGGAGCGCCTCGCAGCGCACCGTCCCGCCGCGGCGCAGGGCGGCGACGACGTCCCCCGCCACCGGGCCCGGGCAGACCGCGGCGACGTGCACCCCGGACTCCATGGCCCCCTGGGCGACGGCCTCGCTTCCGGTGAGCAGCTTTCGCACCGGGTTCTCCCCCTTGCCGAGCGGAGGGATGTGCGAAT
>JAJZTO010000467.1 GCA_021848865.1 Myxococcales bacterium | reverse complement strand
CCGCGAGCTCTTCATCCGCCGGCAGACGGCCGAGAAGCTGACGATGTCCTACGGCTTCCTGGAGCGGAACGAGCCGGAGCTGGCCCGCCGGCCCGAGCAGCGGGCACCGCCCTTCGAGGTGATCGACGTGCTCTCCCGGGCCGAGGCCCAGGGGCGGCTCCCGGCCGGGGGCTGGCGCGAGATGCGGGACGAGGTGCTGGAGCGCCCTCCGCCGGCCGCGGCCCTGGCGCGCCAGCTCGCCGAGCGGTTCGGTCCCGAGGAGCGGCCGAAGCCGCCGGCGCCGGCGGAGCGGCTGCGCCGGCTGGCCGGCGCGGCCCGGCGCGTGGCCTCGGCCTGCGCCGCCGATCGCGCCGTCCCCCGCGAGCTGGCCGCGAAGGCGGGCGAGCTGGCGGACGATCTCGAGGCGCTGGCCGGGGAATGATCTGCGGCGGCGCGCCGCCGCGCTTATCATCGCCGGGGGCGGCCGCTTGCGTGCGGGGCCGGTCCCGTTGGTGTAGCATTCGCGAAGCGAGGCGCGCGTGAGCCGGAAAGAGCAACAGCGTGGGAACTTGACCTGCTCCTTCTGCGGCAAGGGGCAGCGAGAGGTCCGCAAGCTCATCGCCGGGCCCACCGTCTACATCTGCGACGAGTGCATCCGCCTCTGCAACGACATCATCGCCGAGGAGTCGGAGCGCGACGACGCGCGGCCGGCGGTCCCGCTGCCGGCTCCGGCGGAGATCAAGACCTTCCTCGACGAGTACGTGGTCGGCCAGGAGCGCGCCAAGAAGGTGCTCTCGGTCGCGGTCTACAACCACTACAAGCGGGTGCACGCCCGCAAGCCGGCGCGGCCGCCTCGCCCCGGCCAGGCCCGCGCCGGCGCCGAGGACGTCGAGCTGCAGAAGTCCAACATCCTGCTCATCGGCCCCACCGGCTCGGGCAAGACGCTGCTGGCCCAGTCGCTGGCCCGCTTCCTCAACGTCCCCTTCACCATCGCCGACGCCACCAGCCTCACCGAGGCCGGCTACGTCGGCGAGGACGTCGAGAACATCATCCAGAACCTGCTCCACAACGCCGACTACGACGTGGAGAAGGCCACCCGCGGGATCGTCTACGTCGACGAGATCGACAAGATCGCCCGCAAGGGCGACACGCCGTCGCCGACCCGCGACGTCGGCGGCGAGGGGGTGCAGCAGGCCCTCCTGAAGATCATCGAGGGGACCCGCGCCAACGTCACGCCCCGGGGCGGGAAGAAGTACAACCAGCAGGAGTACATCCAGGTCGACACCTCCAACATCCTCTTCATCGTCGGCGGGGCCTTCTGCGGCATCGAGCAGCTCATCCGCCGCCGCGTCGGCGTGAAGGGGCTGGGCTTCGGCGCCCGGATCGAGCGCAAGGACGAGGTGAGCCTGGGCCAGCTCCTGGCGCAGGTCGAGCCGCAGGACCTGGTGAAGTTCGGGATGATCCCCGAGTTCGTCGGCCGCGTGCCCATCATCGCCACGCTCGACGACCTGGGCGAGGAGGACCTGGTCACCATCCTCACCCAGCCGAAGAACGCGCTCACCAAGCAGTACGTGAAGCTGTTCGAGATGGAGAAGGTGAAGCTCTCGTTCTCCCGGGAGGCGCTGCGCGCCTGCGCCCGCGAGGCGATGCGCCGCAAGTCGGGCGCCCGCGGCCTGCGGGCCATCCTCGAGCAGGCCATGCTCGACATCATGTACGACGTGCCCTACCGGGAGGGCGTGAAGGAGTGCAAGATCACCGAGGGCGTCATCCTGCACAAGGAGCCGCCCCTGCTCTCCTTCGAGAAGGAAAAGAAGCTCGCCTGACGGCCCGGGGCCGAGCCGCCTTCACACTGTTGCGGCGGAGCACTCGCCGCGCTCGCGAAAACGACCGTGGTTCCGGGTGGATGCGTTCGGCATCCCCCTTGCTATGCATCGGCTTGAAGCCCGGAGGGCGCACCACCGTCCCTGGGGCAGGAGGTTCAAGCCATGCGTCGCGCCCTCGTCCTCGCCGCCCTCTGCACCGTGGCGCTCCCCCGCCTCGCCGTCGCCCAGGAGGAAGGTCCCTCCGACTGGTGGGACGATCAGGGGGAGGGCGCTCCTGACGAGTCGCCGCCGGTGGACGTGAACGTCGGCGTCTCGGTGCCCGGCGCCAGCATCGGCATCTCCACCTTCCAGGAGCCGCTCGCGAGCTACGGCCAGTGGCTCGACGTCCCCGGCTACGGGACGGTGTGGCGCCCGGCCGGCGTCGCCGCCGGCTGGCGCCCCTACTACTACGGCCGCTGGGAGTGGACCAGCGAGGGCTGGCTCTGGGTGACGGACGAGCCCTGGGGCTGGGCCACCTACCACTACGGCCGCTGGGCCTACGACCCGGGCTACGGCTGGATCTGGGTGCCGGGCTACCAGTGGGCGCCCGCCTGGGTGACCTGGCGCTACGGCCCCGACTCGGTGGGCTGGGCGCCGCTCGCGCCGGGCTTCTCGGTCTACGTCTCCTCCTACCCGGTGGCCCTGAGCTGGTGGACCTTCATGCCCTGCAACGACTTCGTGGGGATGCCGGTCTACCGCTACGCCTACGGCCCGCACGACATCGACCG
>JAJZTO010000466.1 GCA_021848865.1 Myxococcales bacterium | reverse complement strand
CTGCCGACGCTGCGCTCGACGAGGCTGAGCGGCTCGGCCCGCTCGACGATCCCCGCCACCGTCCCGCCCTCGGCGATGAAGATCATGTCGAGGGGGATGAGGGTGTTCTTCATCCAGAAGGAGTGGTCGGAGGAGTCGCCGAAGACGAAGAGCATCCCGGTCCCCGGGGCGAGCTTCTCCCGGAACATCAGGCCGCGCTGCAGCTCGTCGTCGGTCCGCGCCACCTCCACCGTCACGGTGGTGCTGCGGCCCGAGGGGGAGTCGACGGTGACCTGCGGCCGGGCCGCCGGCCGCGCCGCCGGCGGGGGCTGGGCCGGCGCCGGGGCGGCGCCGGGGCGGCAGGCGGCCACGGCGGCGGCCAGCGCGGGCACGGCGAGGCGGCGCATCACGGCAGGGGGATGGCGCAGTAGCTCGAGAACTGGATGTCGCCCAGGTACTTCTGCCGGACGTTGCCGGGCAGCGTGTCCAGGTAGGCGATGAACTCCGGGTCGAGCACCACGGCGCGGCACACCAGCCCGGTCTCCCCCTCGTAGCAGTCGCGGTTCGAGACGCAGGGCTTCGAGCAGTAGGGGTTGTGCTTCACCTTGGTGTCGCCCGCCGGCAGCGGCGAGGCGATGCAGGTGAGGTTCACGCAGGAGGTGTTGCCGGTCTCGAACCAGTCGGCCGTCGGCGCGGCGGGGACGGCGACGTTCAGCGTGCAGGCCTGCCCGACGTCGGGCCCCTGGCACGCGGCCAGGGCCACGGTCGCGGCGGCGGCGAGCAGCGCGAGACGCATCGGGCCACGGTTAGCACCCCTGGACCGCACGTTCAAGGAACCGGTCCGGGCGGTGTGCGACGGCCCCCCACGCCAGCGGCGGCGGTGCGTTTGCCGGCCCCCGGGTCGCGGGCTAGGATGCCCGCAAAGTGGGAAGCCGCAAGGACATCTCGTCTCTCCGGAGGCAGGCGTGCGTCTTCCTGCTCCTCGCGGCGCCGCTCGCCGCCGGGGCGCAGGCGCTCCCCGGCATCGACCTCAGCGAGCCCGGCGACAAGCCGGCGCAGCCCCCGCTTCCGGCGCCGCGGGAGCCGGCCCGCCGCGGCGGCGAGCCCGGCCCGGCCGCGGGCGGCGTGCTCGGCCCGGCGCTCGGGGCCCCGGGCGAGCGGGACGCGGCGCTGGCCGACCGGGTCAAGGCGGTGCAGCGCAAGGGCTTCCTGAAGCGCCACCGGCTGGAGCTGACGCTCGACGTGCCGGCGACGCTGAACGACGCCTTCTACCAGAAGGCCGGCGCGGGCGGCCGGCTGGCCTGGAGCTTCCAGGACAGCTTCGCGCTGGCGGTGCGCGGCGCCTACTGGTGGACGCTGCGGACCGATCACCTGCGCGAGGGCCAGGCCGCCTTCCAGGGCCAGCTGCTCTCCTCGCAGCCGGTGGCCCAGCTCATGCTGGACGGCGTCTGGTCGCCCGTCTACGGCAAGGCCAGCTGGCTGGGCCGCCGCATCGTGCACTTCGACCTCTTCGTGCTGGGAGGCGCCGGCGTGGTGTGGAGCGACACCAGCCTGGCGCCGCGCCGCGAGGGGCCGCACCCGGCCGCCGACCTGGGCGGCGGCCTGCGCTTCTACCCCGCCGACTGGCTGGCGCTGGAGCTGGGCTTCACCGCCACCCTCTACCCCGACCGGCCCACCACCACCTCGCCCAGCACCGCCTCGCGCATCCTGGCGGCCCACCTGGGCGTCACCTTCTTCTACCCCTTCTCCTTCGAGTACCTGGAACCGTGACCCGGGCCCGCACGCTGGCGCTCCTCCTGGCGAGCACCCTGGCGGCCCCGGCGGCCGCCAGCGAGGCCGACGCCTTCGAGAACAAGATCCCGCCCATCGCCGGCCAGCTCTACCGCAAGGCGGGGCGGCTGGAGCTGACGCCGGAGGTGGAGCGCTCGCTGAACGACGCCTTCTTCGCCAAGACCTTCCTCGGCGGCAAGGCCACCTGGCACTTCAGCGAGTGGCTGGCGGTGGGCGGCTCCTTCGCCGCCGGCTTCTCCAGCGCCACCGGCTCGACCCAGGTCTGCCCGCCGGGCCAGGGCTGCCACGCCGCCACCGCGGCGCAGCTGGCGGCGGTGCCGGGCGAGATCAAGATGAAGGGCGGGCTGGAGCTGGGCTTCGCGCCGGTCTACGGCAAGCTCAACCTGCTCGCCGAGAAGGTGGCCCACCTGGACCTCTCGCTGCTCGGCGGCGCCGACTGGATCGCCTACCGCGAGGTGCTGCCGCCCCCGGCCAGCCCCTCCCAGCCGGTGAGCCCGGGGACCCGGGCGGCCTGGGGCGGCCACCTGGGGCTGGGCACGCGGGTGTTCCTCGCCGAGTGGGGCGCGCTGCGCCTGGAGCTCAAGGACTACCTGTACCGGGCCTCGGTGGCCGGCGAGGACAAGTGGGAGCAGCAGCTCATGGTGGAGCTGGGCTTCTCCTTCTTCCTGCCCACGTCCAACCGGTCCGCGGGAGAGGCGCCATGACCACGGCCCTCCGCCTCCTGGCCGCGCTCCTCGCCCTGGCCGCGCTCCCGGCGCGCGCCCAGCTCGGCATCGACCTCTCCGGGCCGCCGAAGAAGGAGGAGAAG
>JAJZTO010000465.1 GCA_021848865.1 Myxococcales bacterium | reverse complement strand
CACCGGCAAGCGCGTCCACGGGCCTTCTTCAGATCCTCGCGGGCCTGCGACCAGGCCGCCTCGGTCGGGTACAGGTCGGCGAGGTTCCAGGTGTACTTCTCGGGGATCTGGGCGCGCTCGGCTCCCAGGGCGGCGGCGGGGTCGACGGCCAGGGCCAGGGCCAGGGCGGCGGCGGACGGACGGAGCGTGGACATGGGTTCCTCCATGGGGGCGGGCGGATGAGAGCACGGCCGGGCCCTCCCGTCGACGGCCGAATTCGGGGTAAAGAGGATGGCGGGAGGGCCCCATCCGGTGCCGCGCAAGCTGTCGGTGGCGATGATCGTCAAGGACGAGGCGGACCGCCTCGGCCGCACCCTCGACGCCATCACCTGCGCCGACGAGATCGTGGTGGTGGACGGGGGCAGCGCCGACAGGACGCCGGAGCTGGCCCTGGCCCGCGGCTGCCGGGTGCTGCACCGCGCCTTCGACGGCTACGGCGCGCAGAAGGCCTTCGCCGTCTCCCGGTGCGCCAACGACTGGGTGCTGAACCTGGACGCCGACGAGGTGCTGACCCCGGAGCTGAACCGGGAGATCCGCGAGCTGCTGGCGCGGCCCGAGATCCCCGAGGCCGCCTTCGAGGTGGAGATGCGGCTGGTGTTCATGGGCCGCGCCTTCCGCTGGGGCCGGCACGCCCACGAGCGCCACGTGCGGCTCTTCGACCGGGGCCGCGCCGCCTACGACGGGGCCGAGGTGCACGAGGGGGTGCGCACCCGGGGGCCGGTGGGGCGGCTGCGGGAGCGGCTCTTCCACCACAGCTTCCGGGACCAGCACCACTTCGTGCGGAAGATGAACGACTACACCACCCGCGGCGCGCGGATGCTCCGGGCCCGGGGGCGGCGCCGGGCCCCGGCGCTGGCGCTGCTCGCCTGGCCCTTCTACTTCCTGCGCAGCTACCTGCTGCAGGGGAACTTCCTGAACGGCGGGCCGGGCCTGGTCTGGTCCTTCTACTTCTCGATCCAGCCGGTGGTGAAGTACCTCAAGACCAGCGACCCGGACGGCGGCGGGTGACGGCGCCGCTCCTCGCGCTGGGCGGGCTCGCCCTCCTGCTCCTCGTCCTGCACGCGGAGCTGAACCTCCTCGGCCGCGCCCCCGGGCCCGGCCTGCGGGTGCTCATGTACCACCGCGTCGGCGAGCACCCGGCGCGCGACACCGTCCCGGTGGCGGCGCTGGAGCGGCAGCTCGACTGGCTGCGGGCCGAGGGCTTCTCCTTCGTGACCTTGACGCAGCTCCTCGCCCACCGGGCCGGGGGCGCGCCGCTGCCGCCGCGGCCGGTGCTCCTCACCTTCGACGACGGCACCTCCGACCAGCTGGAGGCGCTGCTCCCGGTGCTGAAGGCCCGCGGCCTCCCCGCGGCCCTCTTCGCGGTGGCCTCCTTCGCCGGGCGGGAGCTGGACTACGGCGGCGGGCGGGAGCGCTTCCTCGGCCCCGAGGAGCTCCGGGCGCTGTCGCGGGCCGGGGTGCAGATCGGCATCCACTCCTTCACCCACCGCAACCTGGCGAAGCTCCCGCCGGCCGAGGTGGAGGAGGAGTGCGCCCGCGCCTTCGCCTGGTTCGCCGAGCAGGGCGTGCCGGTGGAGCCGGTGCTGGCCTACCCGTTCGGCGCCTACCCGCGGGTCCCGCCGGCGGCGCGGGAGGCCTTCTTCGCGGCGCTGCGGCGCGGCGGGGTGAAGCTCGCCTTCCGCATCGGCAACCGCGTGAACCCCCTGCCGCTCGCCACCGACTTCGAGGTCCAGCGCATCGGCGTCCGGCGGGCCGACGGCCCCTGGGCCTTCGCCACCAAGGTGCGCAAGGGGAGGCGGAAGGCCTTCGCGTGACTCCCGGTCGGGGTCGCGGAGGCCGCGACGCAGGGCCACGGACGGCGCCCCATGACAGAGCCGTGACACGGCCCCCCGCATCCTCCCGGCGTGCTCGTCCCCGTGGCGGCGGCCCTCGCCTACCTCCTGACCTTCGCCGCCATCTTCCTGTGGCTCCCGGCGCTGGCCCTGCTGGTGCTGGTGACCGCCCCCTTCGACCGGAACCGCCGCGTGGCCGGCCGTTTCCTGCGCTGGCTCGCCGTCTTCGCGACCTACACCTTCCCCTACTGGCGCATCCGGATCGACGGCCGCTGGCCGGCCGACCGGCGCGCCTACGTGGTGGTCTCGAACCACCAGTCGATGCTCGACATCTTCATGCTCAGCCGCCTCCCGCGGGAGATGAAGTGGGTGGCCAAGGAGGAGCTGTTCCGCATCCCCTGGGTGGGCTGGTTGTTCCGGCTCTCCGGCGACATCCCGCTGCGGCGCGGCGAGGCGATGAGCGGGCGGCGCGCCATGGAGACGGCCCGCGCCTACCTGGGCCGGGGCATGCACGTGATGATCTTCCCGGAGGGCACGCGCAGCCGCGACGGCAACCTGCTCCCCTTCAAGCCGGGCGCCTTCAAGCTGGCGGTCGAGGCCGGCGTCCCGGTGCTCCCCATCGCCGTCAACGGCTCGGCCGAGGGCATGCCCAAGGGCAGCCCCTGGGTCCGCCCGGCGCGGGTCACCGCCCGGATCCTGGCGCCGGAGG
>JAJZTO010000464.1 GCA_021848865.1 Myxococcales bacterium | reverse complement strand
CCTCCGTCGACCCGGCGCCGCTCCGGCTCGACGCCGCCGTCCCGCCGGAGGCGGGCGCGGGCGCGCCGCCCCCGGAGCCGGCCCCGCTCCCGGCCCGGGCGCGGGTGGTCGTCGTCGGCGGCGGCATCATGGGGCTGGGGCTCGCCTGGCAGCTCTGCCAGCGCGGCGAGACCGACGTGGTGGTGCTGGAGCGCGGCTACCTCACCTCCGGCGCCTCGGGGCGCAACGGCGGCGGGGTGCGGGCCCAGTGGAGCACGCCGACGATGATCCGGCTGGCGCGCCGCTCGCTGGAGCTCTGCGCCCGCTTCGCGGCCGAGATGGGGATCAACGTCTGGTTCCGCCGCGGCGGCTACCTGTTCCTGGCCCGCACCCCGGCGCAGCGCGAGCGCATCGAGCGCAACGCCCGGCTGCAGGGCGAGATGGGGATGCGCACCCGCGTCCTCTCCCCCGCCGAGGCGGCGTAGGTGGTCCCCGAGCTGGACACCGCCCGGGTGCTCGCCGCCTCCTGGAACCCCGACGACGCCGTGGTCTTCCCCTGGCCCTTCCTCTGGGGCTACGCGGAGCGGGCCCGGGCGCTGGGCGCCGCCGTCCACCCCTTCACCCGCGTCACCGGCTTCGAGATCGCCGGCCGCCGCGTCGCCGCGGTGGTCACCGACCGCGGGCGCGTCGCCTGCGACACGGTGGTGAACGCCGGCGGGGCGTGGAGCCGCGAGGTGGCGGCGCTGGCGGGGGTGCGGCTCCCCAACCGGCCGGTGCGGCACGAGATCCTGGTGACCGAGCCGCTCAAGCCCTGGCTCGGGCCGCTGGTGTCGGACCTGGAATCCGGCCTCTACTTCTCCCAGAGCCTGCGCGGAGAGATCGTCGGCGGGATGGGCGACCCCGAGGAGCCCGAGGGGCTGGCGTCGGGCTCCACCCTGCGCTTCCTGGCCCGGTTCTCCCGGGCGCTCGCCGCCTGCGTCCCGGTGGCCTCCGGCCTCAAGGTCATCCGCCAGTGGGCCGGCTGCTACGACGTCACCCCCGACAACAACCCCATCCTCGGCGCCGCCGGCCTCGAGAACTTCCTGCAGCTCTCCGGCTTCGTGGGCCACGGCTTCATGATGGCCCCGGCGGTCACCGAGGCCATGGCCGCCTGGATGACGGGCGGCCCGCCCGACGAGATCTTCGAGCGCTTCACCATCCGTCGCTTCGAGCGCGGCGAGGTCCGCCGCGAGGACTTCATCATCGGCTGACGCCGAGGGAGCCACCGCCATGTCGAACGGAAGCGCCCGCGTCCCCCCGCCCCGCAACGAGCCGGTGCTGGCCCACGCCCCCGGCTCCCCGGAGCGCGCCGCGCTGAAGGCGCGCATCGCCGAGCTCTCGGCCGGGGAGCTGGAGATCCCGGTGGTCATCGGCGGCCGCGAGGTGCGCACCGGCCGGCTCGCCGACGCCCGCGCGCCGCACCGCCACGACCTCCGCCTGGCCCGCTGGCACCAGGCCGGCGCCGAGGAGGTCCGGGCCGCCGTCGCGGCGGCCCGCGAGGCGCGGCGCGGCTGGGCCGCCCTGCCCTACCACGAGCGGGCCGCCGTGTTCCTGAAGGCGGCCGACCTGCTCGCCGGCGGCTGGCGCCCCACCCTGAACGGCGCCACCATGCTGGCCCAGTCCAAGACCCCGTACCAGGCGGAGATCGACGCCGCCTGCGAGGTGATCGACTTCTGGCGCTTCAACGCCGCCTGGGGTGAGCGCATCCTGGCGGAGCAGCCGCTCTCGCCGCCGGGCGTCTGGAACCGGAGCGAGTACCGGCCGCTGGAGGGCTTCGTCCTCGCCGTCACCCCCTTCAACTTCACCTCCATCGCCGCCAACCTCCCGACCGCGCCGGCGCTGATGGGCAACACCGTGCTCTGGAAGCCGGCCTCCAGCGCCGTCTACTCCGCCTGGTGGGTCCTCCGGCTCCTCGAGGAGGCCGGCCTCCCGCCGGGCGTCATCAACTTCCTCCCCGGCCCGGGCCGCGCCGTCGGCGACCCGGCGCTGGAGAGCCCGGAGCTGGCCGGGCTCCACTTCACCGGCGGCACCGCCACCTTCCAGGGCATGTGGCGGACCATCGCCGGGAACCTGCCCCGCTACCGCACCTACCCCCGCATCGTCGGCGAGACCGGCGGCAAGGACTTCGTCTTCGCCCACGCCTCGGCCGACCCCGACGCCCTGGCGACCGCGCTCACCCGCGGCGCCTTCGAGAACCAGGGGCAGAAGTGCTCGGCGGCCTCGCGCGCCTACGTCCCGGAGAGCCTCTGGCCGGCGGTCCGCGAGCGGCTGCTCGCCCAGATGGCCGCCATCCGCATGGGGGACCCGGCCGAGGACTTCCGGGTCTTCCTGGGCGCGGTCATCGACCAGGGGGCCTTCGACAGCATCCGCGGCTACCTGGAGCTGGCCAGAAGCTCGCCCACGGCCAAGGTCCTGGCCGGCGGGGGCTGCGACGGCTCCACCGGCTGGTTCGTCGAGCCCACCGTGGTCCAGGTGACCGATCCGCACCACCGGCTCATGGAGGAGGAGATCTTCGGCCCGGTGCTGACGGTGTTCGTCTACCCGGACGCCCGGCTGGACGAGGC
>JAJZTO010000463.1 GCA_021848865.1 Myxococcales bacterium | reverse complement strand
CCAGGGCGGCGGCGGCGGCGAGGGCGATCGCGGCGGCGGCGAGGGCCGGCCCCAGGGCCGGTCCCTCACCCGCTGCCCGGGCGGGACCGGGGAGCGGGCCCACCGGCGTTCTCCAGCTCCGGGACGCCCCGGGCATCTCAGCGCCTGCGGCGGCGGGCCTTCTCCGCGGCCAGCGCCCGGCCGTTCCACTCCTTGCCGTTCAGCGCCGCCACCGCCCCCTCCAGCGCCTCGGGGGAGACGAGCAGGAAGCTGTGGCTGCGGCGCAGCTCGACGCCCAGGAGCTCGGTGCCGGGCGAGAGCGAGGCCACCGCCTGCCGCACCTGGGCCTCGTCGGCCCCGTCCTTCTCGCCCAGGGTGAGGAAGACGCGGCCGCGGCGGGGGCCGCGGTCGGCGCCCTCGCCCTCGCTCCCCTCGCGCTCCCGGGGCTCCTCCGGCTCGGAGGTGGCCGCCACCTCGATCACCCGCGGGCGGCGGGCGCGCGGCTCGGGCGCGCCCTCCGGGCGCGGCGCCTGGCGGGGCTCGGTGCGGGGCTCGGTCCGGGTCGCGCCGCGGCCCTCGGGCCGCGGCTCGGCGCCGTTCCCCGTCCCCGGCTCGGGAGGCGGCGGAGCGGCCGCGGCAGGCGGCGCCTCGACCGGCGGCGGCAGGGACTCGCCGCGCTGCTGGGCCTCGAAGATCTCGCGGTCGCTCGGGCCGGTGCGCGCCTCGCGCGCCTCGCCGTCGCGGCGCGGGGGCCGGTCCTCGCGGTCCCGCCGCGGGCGCTCGCCCCTCTCGCCGCGGTCGCGGCGGGGCCGGTCGCCCCGCTCCTCGCCGCGCCCGTGGGCGCGGTCCCGCCCGTGCCGCACCTCGCCCTTCTCCTCGGCGCGGTGCTCCTTGCGCGCGTGCTCCACCAGCTTGTGCTCGGCCTTGTGCAGGTCCCCCGCCCGCTCCATCCGGTGGTGCGTGAAGAAGTACTTCAGCGCGAAGGAGATCAGGTAGTCGCCGTCGGGGCGGGTCTTCAGCTCGGCCGCCAGCGGCAGGAAGGCCTCGAAGATGGAGCTGCTCATCGCCTCCTTCAGCTCGGCGACGTGGCGGTCGGCCCAGAGGCGGCGCGCCTCCTCCGGGCTGGGGAGGGTGCGCTCCTCGAAGGGGATGGCGTACTTCGACTTCAGCGCCTTCAGCGTCATCATCTCGCCGCCCGACACCAGCGACAGCGCCACCCCCTTCTTGCCGATGCGGCCGGTGCGGCCGACGCGGTGCAGGTAGACCGCCGGGTCCTCGGGCAGGGAGTAGTTGATGACGTGGGAGAGGTCCGAGATGTCGATGCCGCGGGCGGCGATGTCGGTGGCCACCATGAAGCGGACCTCGCCCCGCTTCACCTTGGCCATCACCCGCTCGCGCTCCTTCTGCGGGAGGTCGCCGTTCAGCAGCTCGGCGTCGTAGCCGTTGCGGTTCAGCACCGCGGTGACCAGCTGGCTGTCGGCGCGGGTGTTGGCGAAGACGATGGCGGCGGTGGGGTTCTCGATCTCCACCATGTAGAGCAGGTTGCGCGGCTTGGGGTAGGCGTCCACCGTCGCGTAGGTGACGTTCTGGATGTTGTCGACGCGGTACTCGTCGCCGGAGAGGAGGATGGTCTCCGGGTCGGAGAGGTAGGACTGGATGATCTGCTCGATGTCGGCCGGGACGGTGGCCGAGAAGAGCAGCTGCTGGCAGTCGTCGGGCAGGCCGTCGAGGATCCGCGTCACCTCCTCGAAGAAGCCCATGTTCAGCATCTCGTCGGCCTCGTCGAGGCAGGAGACCATCACCTCGTCGAGCTTCAGGGTGCCGCGGCGGATGTGGTCCCAGATGCGGCCCGGGGTGCCGACCACGATCTCGGCGCCGGCCTTGAGCCGGTCCAGCTGGTCGCCCATCGAGGCGCCGCCGTAGATGGTGACCACCGAGAGGTCCTTGTGCTTGCCCAGGGCCGCGATCTCCTCGGCCACCTGGATGGCCAGCTCGCGGGTGGGGCACATCACCAGCGCCGAGGGGCGGCGCCGGCCGGCCGGGATGCGCTCCAGCATGGGGATGCCGAAGGCGGCGGTCTTCCCGGTCCCGGTCTTGGAGCGGACGATGAGGTCCCGCCCCTGCACCGCCGGCCGGAAGGCGGCGGCCTGCACCGGCGTGGGCTTCTGGTAGCCCTTCTCCGCGATCCCGAGCCGCACCGGCTCGGAGAGCTCGAAGCTGTCGAAGCTGGCCTCGGCGACGTAGTCCGAGACCGTCGGAGCGGCCTCGGGGCCGCTCCCGTTCAGCGATTCCATGCGCACTCCCGTTGGCAAAGGGCGCATGGCGGACGGCTCGTCGGATGGCGTGGAGCCCCTTCGAAACCCCGTGCGGAGGGGGCGCCGCGTCGTCCTGCGAGCCCGCCATGCGCCGCACACGCCTTGCATGCAAGGCGGCAGGGTATATATCACGGAAGCGGCAGAACGCCCGGAAATCCGGCGCACATCCCCGATGGCCGACGAACAGGACCAGCCCCCCCGCGGAGCGATCGCGCGCGCCGCGCCCCGCTCCGCCGCCGACGGCGGGCTGGTCCGCTACGACCCGCTCCGGGCCTACATGGCCGAGGT
>JAJZTO010000462.1 GCA_021848865.1 Myxococcales bacterium | reverse complement strand
CGATCTCAGGTCACGCCGATACAGCCCCGAGATCCAGGTGTGCCACTCTCGATGGGTCGGGCCGACGAGCCTCGCATCGTTCGTTCCAACGAAGTCCGGCCCGTGGACCACGTCGATGAAGTTCCACGTCAACGCGACGCCGAGAACCATCGCCGCTCCAGCGAGAGTCCGACGCAGCGCGGTCGCCCCGATGCAGAGGAGGCTCACGGTCATGCAGACGCCCGGGATGAGCCACTGGGTCAGCGGCTGGCCCAGCGGGCACATGTGCCGAAGGGACCCGACCAGGAACAGGTACGTGAGGCCGGCCAGGAGCGAGAGACCGGTTCTGACGCCGGTCGGCATCCGAGACGCGCGTGCCACCGCGACCGCGGTCGCCGCCATGAGGAGGATCAGGAGAACGGCGTGGAGCGGGCCGGCCACGCCCCGCAGCGTGACAGGGACCTGCCTCGAGCACATCGTCCGGTCGGGTCAGGCTGGGCCGCGTGGAGCATCCAGCGCCGCCTCCGTCAGACGCGGCCGTGTCCGTCCGGTGGGTACGCTCCTTCCATGGACCACGCGACGACCGCCCCCGCCCCGCTCCCGACCGACGCCGCCGAACCCTCCCGGTCGGCCGCCGACCGCATCGCCGACATGCTGGCCGACGAAGGCTACCGGCCTCGCCTCCTGGAGCCGTCCGGGAGCTACCGGCGCATCGACTTCAAGGCCGAGGGCACCCGCTACCAGGTGCGGCTCAACGAGGACGACCCGGACTTCGTCGCCATCTGCCTCGGCTACCTCTTCGACGACCCGGTCCCGCACCTGGACGCCATCCTCCGCGCCGGCCACGACGTGCAGTGCGAGGCCAAGGTCGCCAAGTTCTGCCTCGACCCCGGGTGCAAGTGGTACGAGTTCCAGGCCGAGCTGTTCCTGGGCGGCGGTCCGCTGAACGGGCGGCAGGTCGAGCGGTGCCTCCACGCGCTCCGGCGGGCCGCGCGCGAGCTCCACCAGCGGCTCTGCACCGAGGCGCCCCGCGCCCAGGCCTGAGCGGCGCGTAGGTGGGGGCGAGGGTCGGGCGCGGCGGCCTCCCGCCCGGCCACGCCGTTCGGCTACACTCGGCGTCAGCCATGCCACGCCCCGCCGCCGAGGCCCGGCTCCTCCGCCTCGCCGCCTGGTTCGCCGACCAGGGCCGCCCGGTCACCCGCGAGGACGTCTACGACGCCTTCCCCGGCGACTACGGCGGCTCGGAGGCCGCCCGGGAGAAGAAGTTCACCCGCGACAAGGCGGACCTGGAGGTGCTGGGCATCCCGGTGCGCCACGTGGCCGAGCTCGGCGAGGCGGGCGCCTACGTCGTCGACACCGGCGCGGCCTTCCTCCCCCGGCTGGAGTTCTCGCCGCAGGAGGCCGCCGCGGTCTGGCTGGCGGGCCAGTCCGCCCTCCGGAGCCACGACCACCCGCTGCGCGACGACCTGGAGGTGGCGCTCCGCAAGCTGGTCGTCGGCACCAAGGGGCTCCCGCCGCGCGCCGCGACGCTGGAGACGGACGGCGTCCCCCCCGAGCCGTCGTCGGTCCGCAAGCACCTCGACACCCTCGCCGCCGCGCTCGAGCGGCGCCACCGGATGCGCCTCCGCTACCGGCGCCCGGGCGGCGAGGTCACCGAGCGGCTCCTCGACCTGCACGGCTACGCCTGGCGCAACGGCGAGTGGATCTTCGTCGGCCACTGCCACCTGCGCGGCGCCTTGCGCGTCTTCTACCTCCGGCGCGTCGAGTCGATGAAGCTCGTGCCCGCCGATCCCCGGAAGCCCGACTACCAGATCCCGGCGAGCTTCGACGTCCGCGCCTGGTCGCGGCAGGAGCCCTGGGAGTACCTGGTCCACCCGCCGCGCGAGGCGGCGGTGCGCCTGCGCGGCTCGCTCGCCGCCATGGCGCCGCGGCTCCTCCCCGGGGCCCGGCTCACCACCGAGCCCGACGGCGCGCGGACGGCGCGGCTCACGGTCCGCAACCTCGCCGGCCTCGTCCGCCAGACGCTGGCCTGGGGCTCCGAGGCGGAGCTGCTCGAGCCGGCCGACGGCCGGGAGCTGGCGAGGCGAATCCTCGCGGGGCTGCGCGCCCGGCTGGAGGCGGCCCGATGAAGCCCTTCATCGGCCGACTGCGCCGCGTCCTGCTCCTCCTCCCGGCCGCGTTCAGGGCGGGGACCGCCGGCCTCCCCGTCGCCCGGGCGGTGAAGCTCACCGGCGCGCGCGGCGAGAAGGAGCTGCTCGACGACGTCACCGCGGTCGGGTCGCTCGACATCGGGCCGTCGATGCCCGAGGACTTCGTCTCGATCTCGGTCGAGGACGGCCGGGTCATCGTCGACAGCGTCTCCAAGTTCGTGGCGCCCCCGCCACTCTCCCTCCGCGAGGGAGCGGCGCTCATCGCCGCGCTCCGGCCACACCAGAGGGCGGGGGGCACCGCGGTCGCGTCGGCGATCCGGAAGCTGCGCCGCGCCGTGCCCGAGTCGCTGCGCGAGGACGCGGAGCGGCTGGCGCGCGGGACCGACTTCCAGGTGGACCCGCCCGGCGAGTGGGCCGGCTCGCTCGCGGAGGCCATCGAGGAGCGGCTCGAGGTGACCGT
>JAJZTO010000461.1 GCA_021848865.1 Myxococcales bacterium | reverse complement strand
CCACGAGGAGCTGGTGGCGCGCGGGGAGGAGCCGGACAGCGCCCCGGGCTCCTTCAAGGCCACGCTCCAGGGGCCGCTGGCCGCCGTCGGCGACGGCTTCTTCTGGACGGCGCTGCGCCCGTTCCTCGGGGCGGCGGCGGCGCTGGGGGTCCTGCTGGCGGGCTGGAAGGCGCTGGTGGCCGCGGTGCTGGCCTACAACGCGGTGCACCTCTGGATCCGCTTCCGCCTGCTGCGCCTCGGCTACGAGCGCGGCGACGCGGTGGTGGCGGAGATCCGGCGCCTGGCGCTGCCCGACCTGGCCGGGCGGCTCCGGCTCGGGGCCGCCGCCCTGTGCGGGCTGGCCGCGGCGGCCCTGGCGGCGCGCGGCGGCGCCGCCTTCGGCCCCGGGGCCCTCGGGCTGGCGGCGGTGGCGACGGTGGGCGGCTACCGGGCGCTGGCGGGCCGGGTCTCGCCGCTGGCCCTGGCCTACGCCGCCCTGCTGGCGGGCGCGGGGACGGGGCTCCTCTGGGGCCACTGGCACGGGAGCTTCTAGATGGCGAGGCTGGAGCGCACCTTCCTGATCGTGAATACTCTGGGGCTCCACGCCCGGGCCGCGGCCCAGCTGGTCCAGGCCGCCAACCGGTACCAGTCGGAGGTCCTGGTGGAGCGGGAGGGCCAGTCGGTGAACGGGAAGAGCATCATGGGGGTGCTGATGCTGGCCGCCGGCAAGGGCAGCGAGATCCAGGTCTCCTGCGAGGGGTCGGACGCCGAGGAGGCCATGGGCTCGCTGGCCCGCCTCATCGAGGCGGGGTTCGGGGAGCGCTGATGGGGGGGCCGGCCACGCTCCGCGGCATCGCCGCCTCGCCCGGCATCGCCATCGGGCGGGTCTGGGTGCTGGACCAGCGCAAGGTGAAGACCCCGCGGCGCGACCTCGCGCCGGAGGAGGCGCCGGCCGAGGTCCGGCGGCTGCACCAGGCGCTCGCCGCCAGCGACCGGCAGCTCGCCGAGGTGCGCCGGAAGGTGGAGCGGCTGGAGGGGACCGAGCACACCGCCATCATCGACATGCACCGGATGATGCTGAAGGACGAGCTGCTGGTGGCGGAGGCGGAGCGGCTGGTCCGGGAGGAGCGCGTCAACGCCGAGTGGGCGGTGAAGCGGGCGGTGCGGAAGATCAAGGCGGCCCTCTCCGACGTCGCCGACCCCTACTTCAAGGAGCGGCGCGCCGACGTGGACCACGTGGGCGCGCGGGTGATCGACAACCTCCTCGGCGAGCTCCCCGAGGTGCAGGAGCCGCCGCCGGAGGGGGCGGTGGTGGTGGCCCGCGACCTCTCCCCGGCCGACACCGCGCTGCTGCTGCACGAGCGCAAGGTGGCCGCCTTCGTCACCGACCTGGGCACGCAGACCAGCCACACCGCCATCGTGGCCCGGGCGCTGGGAGTGCCGGCGGTGGTGGGGGTGGCGCGGGTGACCCAGGCGGCGGCCCGGGGCGACTGGATCGTGGTGGACGGCGCCCGCGGGGTGGTGGTGATCGGCCCCACCGCCGGCGAGCGGGACGACTACGGCGTGGCGCGGGAGCGCTACCTGGCCCACGAGCGCGAGCAGCTCGCCACCCGCGACCTCCCGGCCACCACCCTCGACGGCGTCACCGTGCGGCTGGTCGGCAACATCGAGTTCGCCGAGGAGGTGGGCGGGCTGGTGGCCCACGGCGGCGAGGGGATCGGGCTCTACCGGACCGAGTTCCTCTTCCTGGGGCGCGGGGACCTCCCCGGCGAGGAGGAGCACTACCAGAACTACCGGCGCATCCTGGAGGCGCTGGCGCCCCGGCCGGTCACCATCCGGACCTTCGACCTGGGGGCCGACAAGCTGCCGGCCGGGGTGAAGGCCCGCGCCGAGAACCCGGCGCTGGGGCTGCGCGCGCTGCGCTACTGCCTGCGCCAGCCCGAGCTCTTCCGCCCGCAGCTCCGCGGCCTGCTGCGCGCCGGCCGGCACGGGAACCTCAAGGTGATGTTCCCCATGGTCAGCGGGGTCGCCGAGCTGCGGGCCGCCAAGCGCGCCCTGGCGGACGCCGCCGAGGAGCTGCGCCGGGAGGGCCAGGAGGTGGCCCTCCCGCCGGTGGGGATCATGGTGGAGCTCCCCAGCGCCGCGCTCATCGCCGACCGGCTGGCCCAGGAGTGCGACTTCCTCTCCATCGGGACCAACGACCTCATCCAGTACACCCTGGCCATCGACCGGCAGGACAAGGAGGTGGCCTACCTCTACCGGCCCCTCCACCTGGCGGTGCTGCGGACGCTGGCGCTGGTCTGCGACGCCGGCAAGCGGGCCGGGATCCCGGTCTCGATGTGCGGCGAGATGGCGGGCGAGCCGCTCTACGCCCTGGTGCTGCTCGGGCTGGGGCTGTCCGAGCTCTCGATGAACGGCCCGTCCATCCCGCCGGTGAAGCGCGTGCTGCGGGCGGCGCGGGCCGCCGACGGCCGCGCCCTGCTCGACCGGCTGCTGGAGCTGACCGCCGCCGACGACATCGAGCGGGCGGTCCGCGACGAGATGGCCCGGCACTTCCCCGACCTGCTGGAGATGGAGGCGCCGGTGGGGCCGGCGGGCGGCTGAGCGGACCCTCCGTCCGTCAAAG
>JAJZTO010000460.1 GCA_021848865.1 Myxococcales bacterium | reverse complement strand
GGTGGATCGCGGCGAGCTGACGCTGTACTACCAGCCGCAGACGCAGCTCTCCACCTCCCGGGTGGTGGGCTTCGAGGCGCTGCTGCGCTGGAACCACCCCACGCTGGGGCAGGTGATGCCCGACCGGATCATCCCGGTGGCCGAGGAGACCGGGCTGGTGCTCCCCATCGGCGCCTGGGTGCTGCGCGAGGCCTGCCGCCAGGCCGCCGCGTGGCAGCGCCAGGGGCGGAACCTGCGCGTCGCCGTCAACGTCTCGGCGCGGCAGCTCGAGCGCGGCGACTTCCCCGACCTGGTCCGCGAGACGCTGGAGGCCACCGGCCTGGAGCCGACCTCGCTGGAGGTGGAGCTCACCGAGAGCGTGGCGATGCGCGAGGAGTCGATCGCCCGGATGGCCTCGCTGCGCGACACCGGGGTGCGCATCGCCATCGACGACTTCGGCACCGGCTACTCCTCGCTCTCCTGCCTGCGCCGCATGCCGGTGGAGGCGCTGAAGATCGACCGCTCCTTCGTGCGCGAGGTGGAGGACGGGTCGCCGCTGCTCGAGCCCATCATCCGGCTGGCCCACGGCCTGGGGCTGCGGGTGGTGGCCGAGGGGGTGGAGACGCACCGGCAGCTGCGCCGGCTCCACGAGCTGGGCTGCGACCTGGCCCAGGGCTACGCGCTGGGCGGGCCCATGCCGGCGTCGCTGGTCGAGGCCAGGCTCGCCGCCGGGCCCTGAGCGCGGGCCGCCGCCGGCGATCGGCGCGCCCCCGCCGCAGGGCCCCGCCTGACCCCTGCGGCGCGCCTCGCCGCGGCCTATGATCCGCCAGGCGGTCGAGTCCCGGAGCGCCAGCTCCGCGTCCCGGCCCAGCGGGGAGGCCTTCCATGAACACGCGCCACGGGTTCCGGATCTTCACGGTCCGCGGGATTCCCATCCGCATCCACTTCACGTTCCTGCTGGTCCTGCCGTTCCTGGCCTGGGCCTTCGGCCAGCGCTTCGCCGACGCGGCCCGGCTGGCCGGGGTCCCCGCCGACGCGCTCTCCGGGCCGCCGTGGGCCTGGGGGCTGCTCGTCGCGGTGGCCCTGTTCGCCTCGGTGCTGGTCCACGAGCTGGCGCACTCCCTCTACGCGCTGTCGCACGGCGGCAAGGTGCGCTCGATCACGCTCCTCATGCTGGGCGGCGTCTCCGAGCTCACCGAGGCGCCGCAGCGGCCGGCGCAGGAGGCGTGGATGGCGCTCGCCGGCCCGGCGACGAGCCTCGCCATCGGCGCCGCCTGCTACGGGCTGCTCCGGGCCACCGCGGGCGCCGGCGGCTTCGACGCGCGCTTCGCCCTGTTCTACCTGGGGCAGCTCAACGTCGTGCTCGGCGTCTTCAACCTGCTCCCCGCCTTCCCCATGGACGGCGGCCGCATCCTGCGCGCCGTGCTGGTCCGCAGCCGCGGCCACGCCCGCGCCACGCAGATCGCGGTGACGGTCGGGAAGGTCTTCGCGGGGCTCTTCGCCCTGGCCGGCCTCTTCGGCGGGAACTTCTTCCTGGTGATCATCGCCTTCTTCGTCTTCATCGGCGCCGAGGGCGAGCAGCACGCCGTGCTCTCCCGGGCCGTCCTCGGCGAGCTCCGGGTGGCCGAGCTGATGGCGTCGCAGCCCGCCGTGGTGGCGCCCGGGGACACCCTCTACGCCGTCGGTGAGCGGATGATCCACGAGAAGCGCCTCTACTTCCCGGTGGCGGACCAGGGCCGCCTGCTCGGCCTCCTGACGCTCGACGCCGTCGAGCGGGTCCAGCTCGACGACCGCAAGGTGACCCCGGCCGGGAAGGTGATGGGCCCGGCGGCCACCATCGCGGCCGGCGACCGGGTGGCCGACGTCCTGCGGGTCCTCGCCGAGCAGCGGACGCCCGTCCTCGCCGTCGTGGACCAGGATCGGCTGGTCGGGACCGTCTCCCGGTTCGACGTGGTCCGGGGGCTGCGGCTGCAGGAGCTCCTGGCCTCCCAGCATCCCGTCGCCGGCCTCGCGCCCGGGGGACGCTCCGCCTGACGGCGGGGGAGAGCGGACGCGGCCGGCGCTCGCCTCCCCGGCGCTCGCCTCCGTGCCCCTCGTGCACGCCGCGGCGCTCAGCGCGACGCGGGGGCGTCGCCGGCGGCCCCGGCGCGCGCCGCGAGCCAGGCCCGGCCGGCGGCGGCGTCCACCCCTGCGCCCTCGAGCCCGGGGAAGACCACCTCCTCGAGCGAGCGCGCGAACAGCTCGCGCTTCAGGGCGTGCGGCAGGACGCCGAGCGGGAGGAGCGCCGGTTCCTCGCGGGCCGGCTCCACCGGCAGGAAGAGGTCCTCGTCGACGCTGCCCTCCAGCATGGCCGGCAGGAGCGGGCCGAGGAAGGCGGTGCGCCCGCGCTCCCGGGCCAGCGCCAGGTGGGCCCAGCCCAGGCGGGCGTGGCCCACCTCGTCGGCCGCCAGCTCGCGGAGGGCCCGGTGCAGGGACGGCGCGCCGGCGGCCGGGAGGAGCGCCGTGAGCACCGCCACGCTGACGCTCTCGGTCACGCAGCACGCGGCCGTCAGCTCGTAGGTCACCGCCTCCTCCTCGGCGAGCCCCGAGGGCGCGACCGCGGGCGGCGGCGGCGGGGGCAGGGCGGGGACCGGCCGG
>JAJZTO010000459.1 GCA_021848865.1 Myxococcales bacterium | reverse complement strand
TGGAGCGGTCGTTGGCCACGCCGGTGATGAGGGCGCGCTTGCCCTTCAAGAGGCCGCCGAGCGGCTGGTGCGGGTAGACCGGGGTGTAGGCGTCACTCATGGTGTCCTCTTCCTTCGAGCTGCGGTTGGCGCGAGCGGAGGGCCCCGAGGGCCGCCTCGAGCTCGCCACGTGCGTGGAGATCCTGCCGGCGGGCCGCCGCGGCCATGCCGTCCTGGTAGGCCTGGTCCGCCTCGCCGTCCCGCCCCGCCGCCTCGAGCGTCTGCCCGAGCATCAGCCAGGTGGGGATGTAATCCGGCGTGCGCGTGGTGAGCTCGGTGAAGGCCTCCACGGCCTCAGCGAGCCGGTCCATGGACCTGAGGTGCATGGCCAGCGCGTAGCGTGTGAAGGGATCGTCGGGCCTGGCCTGGACGAACTTCTGGAAGGCCTCGAGCCGCTGCTCCGGGGTCATCGAACCGCGCTACATACACGAATCGGGCGCCTGGGTCCACGCCTCGGGGTGCTACGCTCCCGGTGTGGCCGTCCCGTACCCCGACATCACCGGTGCGCTCATCGCCGGCGGCCGTGCCACTCGGATGGGGGGCGCCGCCAAGGGGCTGCTCCAGCTCGACGGGCGGCCGCTGATCGAGCGTTCGCTCGACCTCTTCAGCCGGCTCCTCGGCGCCTCGCTGCTGGTGGTCAACGATCCGGGCCGGTACGCCGCGTTCGGTGTCCCCTGCGTCGGCGACCAGTTCCCCGGCCGCGGCGCGCCCGGCGGACTTCACGCTGCGTTGAAGGCGGCCCAGACGCCGTGGGTCTTCGCGGCCGGCTGCGACATGCCCTTCCTCTCGGGCGAGGGGATCGCGCTGCTGGCGGCCCGCCGCGCCGGGGCGGTGGCGGTGGTGCCCCGCTGGAACGGCCGGCTCGAGCCGCTCCATGCCCTCTGGTCGCGCCAGGCGCTCCCGGTGCTGGAGCAGGCGCTGGCCGAGGAGGACCTGTCGTTGCGGCGGCTGGCCGAGCTGGTGGGGGCGGTGATCGTGGAGCCGGCGGCCTGGTGCGCCATCGACCCGGGAGGGCGGGCCTTCCTCAACGCCAACACCCCGGAGGAGGCGGCGCGGCTCGGGCTGGTCCCCTGACCGAGGGCGGGCGGCCGGGTCCGCCGGCCATTAGATCGGGGTCATGTCCTTGAAGGTGACCTTCTACTCCGACTTCGTCTGACCCTTCTGCTTCGTCGCCGAAGCGAGCAGCCTGGTCAGGCTGCAGGAGGAGTACGACGTCGAGCTCGACTGGCGGGGCTTCGAGCTCCACCCCGACACGCCTCCGGGCGGGCGCCGGCTGGCCGACGTCTTCGGCGAGGCGCGGAGCCGCGAGATGCACGACTACCTCGGCCGCTTCGCCGCCCAGTTCGGCGTCACCGGCATGACCTTCCGCGACGTGATGCCGAGCACGCGCCGCGCGCTGGCCGTGGCCGAGTACGCGCGCGACCAGGGGAAGCTCCACCCGTTCCGCGCCGCGGCCATGGAGGCGGCCTGGCGCCACGGGCAGGACCTCGAGGACCCCGAGGTGCTGGCCCTCTGCGCCCGCTCGGCCGGGCTCGACCCGGTCGCGGCGGTGGAGGCCTTCGACGAGCCGAAGTACCTGGCGCGCGTCATGACCATGGGGGCCGAGGCGCGCCGAAATGGCGTCACCGGCATCCCCACCGTGCTGATCGGTGGGCGGCGCGTGGTCGGCTGCCAGCCCTACCACGCGCTGGCGGCGGCCGCCGAGGCCGAAGGGGCCAGGCGGCGAGCGGGATAGGGCGTCATCCGTCGTGGCGCGGGCCGCGGCGGACCGCGTGGCCGTCGCCGCTGACGGGGCGAGGCTTGTGACCGGCGGGCCGCTGGGCCGCTGGCCTGGGCGCGGCCGCCGGGCGCCCCTCGGACGCGTGCTGCGGCGCGGGACGGTGCTCGACCGGACCTGGTCCTCCCGGGCGAGGCGACGTGGGCCGGGGCGCCTCGGGTGGGCGCCCCGCCAGCACCTCGCCGGGTGGCCGGGCCGGCTCGATCCTCACGCCAGGGGCGCGAGGGTCCGGGACGCGCGCCGCCGCCGCGAACCGGGCGGCGGCCACCTTGGCCACCTCGAAGCGGGTCTCGGCGGCGAGGATGACGATCTTCCCGATCTCGTCGCGGGTGACGCCGCCGCGCCGGCAGAGCAGCGGGAGGATCCACTTCGGATCGGCCTTCTTCTCCCGGCCGACCGAGATGCGGAACCAGGCGGCCTCGGCCGGCGGTCCCGGGCGTGCCGGGCGCGGTCCGCGCGGGGCCTCGCTGGCCGCCCGCGCCGTCTCGGGGAGCTCCTCGGGGGCCGGCAGCGCCGCCCGGGCCCGGCGCAGCAGCGCCAGCGCCACCGCCACCGGATCGCGCCCGGCCAGCAGCGCGCGAGCGGCCACCAGCTCCTCCTCGGCGGCATCGGCGACCGCGCCGGACACCTCGGTCGCCAGGCGCGCCTCGTCCTGCAGCCGGATCAGGTTGGCGGTCGGCACCGGCGCCCACTCCGGCGCCACCCCCGCCTCGCGCAGCATCCGCTCCAGCTTGTAGCGCTCCTGCGGGGAGGCCAGCAGCACCGCCAGCCCCTTCTTGCCGGCCCGGCCGGTGCGGCCGCTGCGGTGCTGC
>JAJZTO010000458.1 GCA_021848865.1 Myxococcales bacterium | reverse complement strand
GTCGGCCCGATCACCGGCTTCGGCTCGATCATCGTGAACGGAGTTCGGCTCGACACCCGCAACACAACGTACAAAGCCGAGAACAGCGCGCCCCGCAGCCGCGCCGACCTGAAGCTCGGCGTGATGACTTCGGTCGACGCGTCGGCACTGACCCCTGAGCCGGGCGGCCTGCGCGGCACGGCAGCGTCGATCCGGATCGGCAGCACGTTCTGCGGCAGTGGCAGGGGGCAGGTCGCGTACGGCGTGAAGACGCACGGCGGGTTGTACGCCCGGTTGAAGTCGAGCACCACCTGCCCGTGGCTCGGGAGCGGCGCCGAGAGGAACCGCCCCGCCCCGTAGGTCTCGCGAGGCGCCGTCTTGTCCTTGAAGACGAAGAAGAGCGCGTCGTCGTCGAGCGTCGGCTCGAGCGCGTACTCCTTCCCGTCCACCGTGAACCAGGCCCGTCCCGGCACCCGTTCCATGGTCGGGATCCCCACCACGCTGGGCACCTCCACGGTGCGCGGCGTCGGGTAGGCCTCCCAGCGCGCCACCAGGCGCCAGCGCGGATCGGGCGGGAAGGTGTCGATGCCGGTGAATCCCTTCCGCACCGGGCTCTCGGCGTCCCAGACCCGGAGCGCCAGCTTGCCGCCGCGGTCGATCACCTGCGCCGTGCGGCTCGCCACCGAGATCCGGTCCGGCTTGCCGTCGCGGTCGGAGGCCAGCACCCGCGACGTCACCGGCGCGCCGCCCAGCGTCCAGCCATCGCCCGCCGCGGCGGTGAGCGTCACCTTCCCGCCCGCCACCGTGAAGAGGCCAGGGAGCTCGGGGAGCCGGTTCTCCCCGTCCTTGAGCCAGTGGAGTCCGGAGAGGGCCAGCCAGCCCTGCGGCCTCTGCAGGCCGGCCAGCCGCCTGGCGTGCCAGTCACGCCACTCCGCCTCGAAGGCGGCCTGCGGCGGCGCGGGCGGCACGGCGGCGAGGAGCAAGGCGGAGAGCAGGAGGGCGTCGGTCGCGAACATTGGAAGGATTCTAACGCGCCAGCGCCGCCACCGCCCCGACCAGGAGCCGCGCCGACTCCCTGGGGAGCCGCCCCCACCCGAAGCCGCCCACCAGGTCGTCCGCCGTGCAGCGAGTCCCGGCGGGCGCCAGCCCGCTGAGCGCGGCCAGCAGCCCGACCACCGCCTCCGGCGCCACGCCCGCCCCGCGCAGCTCGCCGAGCGAGCCGGCCCCGTGGCGCTTGGCCAGCCGCTCTCCGTCCTCGCCCACCACCAGCGGCACGTGGGCGAACCGCGGCGCTTGCAGCCCGAGCGCGCCGTACAGGAGCAGCTGCCGCGCCGTCGAGGGGAGCAGGTCGTCGCCGCGCACCACGTCGGTGATCCGCATGGCGGCGTCGTCCACCACCACCGCCAGCTGGTAGGCGGCGATCCCGTCGGCGCGCATCACCACGAAGTCGCCGGTGGTGGCCGCCACGTCGGAGCGGCACGGCCCGTGGACGGCGTCTTCGAAGGCCACCTGGCCCGGCGCCACCCGGAAGCGCCAGGCCGGCGCACGCTCCCCCGCGCGCCGCGCCACCTCGACCGGCGAGAGGTCGCGGCAGGTGCCCGGGTAACGCGGCCCGTCGTCGGCCGGTCCGTGTGGTGCCTGGGCCGCCGCGGCGATCTCGGCGCGGGAGCAGAAGCACGGGTAGGCGAGGCCGGCGTCGCGCAGCCGCCGGACCGCCGCCTGGTGGCGCCCGCCCAGCTCCGATTGCCGGTATGGGCCGCAGGGCCCGCCCAGGTCGGGCCCCTCGTCCCAGCCGAGGCCGAGCCAGCGCAGCTCGTCGAGGAGGCGCGCCTCCATGCCGGGGTGGACGCGCGGCCGGTCCAGGTCCTCCACCCGCATCACCAGGGTGCCTCGCGCGGCCCGGGCCGCCAGCCAGGCCAGCAGCGCGGTGCGGGCGTTCCCGAGGTGGAGCGGGCCGGTGGGGCTCGGGGCGAAGCGGCCGCGGTAGGTCATCGGATCTCGCGCAGCCCCGCAGGAGAAGTGGCGTCGCCGCCCTTCGACTGATATCCCACGAACCCGGGGCGCTCAAGCGTCCCTCAACCTCATCACCATGCCACGCACCGCCGGCGTCCTCATCCCGCTCTTCTCCCTTCGCTCCGCGACCGACTGGGGCGTCGGTGAGATCTCCGACCTCCTGCCTTTCGCCCGCTGGGCCTCGGGCGCGGGCATCCAGGTGGTGCAGGTGCTGCCGGTGGCCGAGGCCGCGCGCGGCCAGAACTCCCCGTACGCCGCCCTCTCCGCCTTCGCCATCGACCCGGTCTACCTGGCCATCGACTCGCTGATCGACTTCGCCGCCGCCGGCGGTCACGACGCCCTCTCCCCGGCCGACCAGGACCTGCTCGGCGAGCTGCGGGGCTCCCCCACGGTCCGCTGGAACGAGGTGCGGGGCTTGAAGACCCGCGCGCTGGAGCTGGCCTTCCAGGCCTTCGTGCAGCAGCAGTGGCAGCTGAAGACGCAGCGCGCCCGCGAGCTGGAACGGTTCGCCCGCGAGCAGTCGGCCTGGATCGACGACTACGCCCTCTTCGTCTCGATCCACGACGAGGTCATGGGGGGGCAGAGCTGGATCGAGTGGCCGCAGCCGCTGCGCGACCGCGAACCGGGCGCGCTGGCCGATAC
>JAJZTO010000457.1 GCA_021848865.1 Myxococcales bacterium | reverse complement strand
ACCGCCTGCGGCAGCTCGCCGATCTCGTCGAGGAACAGCGTCCCCCCGTCGGCCAGGGTGACGAGCCCCACCCGCTTCCGGTGCGCCCCGGTGTAGGCGCCGCGCTCGGCCCCGAACAGCTCCGCCTCGATGAGCTGCTCCGGCAGCGCCGCGCAGTTCACCTCGACGAAGGGGCCGCCGGCCCGGGCGCTGTGGCCGTGGAGGGCCCGCGCCACCAGCGACTTGCCGGTGCCCGACTCGCCCAGCAGCAGCACCCGCCCGGTGCTGCTCGCCCCGATGCGCCGCAGGCTCTCCACCAGGCGCCGGATCGCCTCGCTCTCCCCCACCAGCTCGCCCGCTCGGACCGCCACCTCCCGGTAGCGGGCGATCTCCTGGCTCATCCGCTCCCGCTCCAGCGCCGAGCGGATGGTGTTGAGCAGGTCGTCGAGCTCGAAGGGCTTGGTGAGGTAGTCGTAGGCGCCCCGCTTCACCGACTTCACCGCCACCCGGGTGTCGCCGTGGGCGGAGATCATCACCACCGGCGTCTCCGGCTGGGCCGCGCGCAGCTTCTCCAGCACGTCGATCCCCGACCCGTCGGGCAGCCGCACGTCGAGCAGCACCAGCCCGGGCCGGAAGCGCTCCGCCGCCTCCAGGCCCGCGGCGCCGGTCCCGGCGCTCTCCACCGCGTACCCCTCGGCGCGCAGCGCGAAGGTGAGCGACCCCACCAGCGAGGCCTCGTCGTCGACGATCAGGATGCTAGACATGCTCCTCCCCCGCCGGGACCAGGACCAGCCGGGCCCGGGTCCCCTCCCCTGGCCGGCTCTCCAGCGAGAGCCCGCCGCCGTTCAGGTCGGCGAGCTGCCGGGAGATGCTGAGCCCCAGCCCGGTGCCGCCCGGCCGGGTGGTGAAGAAGGGCTCGAAGACCTTGCGGAGCCGGTCGGGGGCCATCCCCGGCCCGGTGTCGGCCACCTCCACCAGCAGCCGCTCGCCCTCGCGCCGCGCGCCCAGGGTGACCCGCCCGCCGGGCGGCGTCGCCTGCAGGGCGTTCAGCGTCAGGTTCATCAGGATCTGCAGGAAGTGGTCGGGATCCACCGAGGCGACCAGCTCCATCCCGTCGAGGAGCTCGAAGGCCACCTTCCGCTCCCCCGCCTCGGTGGCCACCAGCGTCCGCAGCCGCCGGGCCACCTCGCCGATCGGGACGGCGCGGCGCTGCGGCGGCCGGGGGCGGCCGAAGGCCAGGATGTCCTCCATGGCCCGCCCCATGCGGTCGATCTCCCCGCCCATGGTGGCGAGCAGCGCCGAGCGCTGCGGGTCGGCCTCCCGCCGGGCCAGGGCCTGCACCGTGGTCTTCAGCGTGGCCAGGGGGTTGCGCACCTCGTGGGCCACGCCGGTGGAGAACTCGCCCAGGGCCGCCAGCCGCTCCATCCGCACCGTGCTCTCCACCAGCCTGCCCAGCTTCGAGGCCATGCGGTTGAAGGCGATGGCCAGGAAGCTGATCTCGTCCTGGCCCGCGTCCGGGACCCGGTAGGAGAAGTCGCCGGCCGAGAGCACCTCGGCGCCGTGGGCCAGCAGGTCCACCCGGTGCTTGAGGCGCCCGGCCATGCGCGCCAGCAGCCACCCGATGGCGGCCAGGGTCACCACCGAGGCCGCGAACAGCGCGTAGCGCCCCGCCTGGAAGGGCCGCATCAGCTCGTCGGGATCGACGACCAGGCAGGGACGCCAGCCGGGGGCGACCTCGGGCCCCGGGATGATCTCGCCGTGGACCACGGCGGGCCGGCCCAGCGCGTCCAGGTAGCCGGCCGGCGTCCGCAGGACGGGCTGCAGCACCCCGGCGGCCGACGGCGCGCCCAGCAGCTCGGTGACCGAGGCCAGCCGGACGTGCAAGGCGATGGTGCCGCCGCCGTGCAGCCCCTCCTCGAGGAGGAACCAGCCGGACCGGCCGTCGCGCGGCAGCGCCGGGCCGATCAGGGTGGTCTCGCCCACCAGCTGGCGGGGCAGGCTCTCGACGTCGAAGGGGAGCTCGCTCCAGTAGGGCGCGCCGGAGCCGGCCTGGCCCGCCACCGCCTTCACCAGCCTCCCCTGGTCCGAGAAGAAGAGGATGCCGTAGAGGTCGGAGTTGTCCGACTCGATGCGCACCAGCGAGTCCATCTCCTCGGAGAGGTCGAAGGCGCCGCGGCCCGGCGCCGGCCACGCCGGGTAGCGGGCCAGGGTCTCGAGCTGGTAGGTGCGGGCCTCCAGGAAGGAGCCGATGCGGCTGGAGGTGGCCGCCAGCTGGGCGTCGAGCTGGGCGCCGGTGAACTGGTCGAGCAGGCCGCGGGCGTACCGGTCGTAGAGCAGGCCGACGACGAAGATGGGCACGACCGCCGACGCCAGCAGCAGCAGGGAGTACCTGCGCACGACGCTGCGGCGGAACTCGCTCAGTCGGTGCGGGATCACGGGCTCTCGGCGCCCCAGGCGGCTCGAGGCGCCGGAGCGGACCCCGCGAGGGTAGCCCAGAACCTCCCCCGCCGTCGCCGATCGCCGCCCCCGCCCGCGCGCTGCTAAACGACCGTGCGCGAATCGGGATCAGTTAAAGGGACCCGATTCGGAAGGAGAAAGTTGAAAGGGAAGGTCAACCCATCGATCGTGGCGGTTGCGAGACCAGTCACGGTCATGGAGGCGACCTT
>JAJZTO010000456.1 GCA_021848865.1 Myxococcales bacterium | reverse complement strand
CCTCGGCCGTCTTCTCCGCCTACCTCGACTACCAGCGCGAGTTCCGCTCCGTCACCCGGCGGGCCCGCGGCCGCTTCGAGCGGCGCGACTGGCGCGGCGCCCAGGCCGACGCCCGGGAGCGGCTGGCGCTTCGCCCACGCTGCATCCGGCGCACCGTCGAGGAGCTGGAGGGGCTGCTCGGCGCCCGCGCCACCGACCACGGGCTCTGGATCCGGATGCGGGCCGGCTACCTGGAGCGGATCGAGCCGCTGCCCGACCGGGAGCTGGCCGCCACCTTCCACTCCTCGGTGACCCGCAAGATCTTTGGCACCGTGGGGGTGGACCCGGCCATCGAGTTCACCGCGGCCGACTGGGAGGTCCACCCGCCGCCGGGCGCGGTCCCGCTGCACCGGCTCCACCCCCGGCGCGGCTCCACCGCCGCCCTGGTGGAGCGCGTCCTCCGCGACCCGGCCTTCGCGGCCCCCTGGCGCGACCGGGCCGGCGACGCGGCCCTGGCCGCCGCCGAGATCGACTCCCACCTGCTGTCCCTGGAGGGCGAGGGGCCGCTGGACGCGGTGGAGATGCTGCGGCCGGTCTTCTTCCGGAACAAGGGGGCCTACCTGGTGGGGCGGATCCGCCGCGGGGCGGAGATCCACCCGCTGATCCTGCCGGTGCTGCACGGGGAGGAGGGGCTCTGGCTCGACGCGGTGCTGCTCGGGACCGACGACGCCGCGGTGGTCTTCAGCTTCACCCGCAGCTACTTCCAGGTGGAGATCGACCGGGCCTTCGAGGTGGTCCAGTTCCTGCGGACCCTGATGCCCCACAAGCCGGTCTCCGAGCTCTACATCTCCATCGGCTACGACAAGCACGGGAAGACCGAGCTGTTCCGGGAGATCCAGGAGCACCTGCGGGCCACCCGCGAGCGCTTCGAGGTGGCGCGCGGCGACCGGGGCATGGTGATGTCGGTCTTCACCCTCCCCTCCCTGGACGTGGTCTTCAAGGTCATCAAGGACCGGTTCCAGCCGCCGAAGAACACCACCCGGGAGGAGGTCCGCTCCAAGTACCAGCTGGTCTACCTCCACGACCGGGCCGGGCGCATGCCCGACGCCCAGGAGTTCGAGCGGCTGGCCTTCCCGCGCGCCCGCTTCGCCCCGGCGCTGCTGGAGGAGCTGCTGGCCGAGGCCGGGGGCACGGTGAAGCTGGAGGGGGACCAGGTCCACATCCGCCACCTCTACGCCGAGCGCCGGGTGGTGCCGCTGAACCTCTTCCTCCGGGAGCGCGACGAGTGGACCGCCCGCCACGCCGTCCTGGACTTCGGCCAGGCGCTGCGGGACCTGGCCGCCACCAACACCTTCCCCGGCGACCTGCTGCTGAAGAACTTCGGCGTCACCCGCACCGGGCGGGTGATCTTCTACGACTACGACGAGCTGTGCCACGCCACCGACTGCTCCTTCCGCGACCTGCCCGAGCCGGACGAGGAGGAGGAGCTGAGCGGGGAGGCCTGGTTCTTCGTGGGGGAGCACGACGTCTTCCCCGAGGAGTTCCTGCGCTTCCTCGGGCTCCAGGAGCGGGCCCGCGAGGTCTTCCTGGCCGCGCACGGGGAGGTGCTCACCGCCCGCTTCTGGCGCGCCATGCAGGAGCGCCACCGGGCCGGCGAGGTGGTCGACATCTTCCCCTACCGCGACAACCAGCGGCTCCTGCACGCCCGGCCCGCCCCGGCGCCGCTCACGGCTTCCCGTCCGGCCCCAGGGTGAGGATCTCCGCCCCGTCGCGCCCGACGTGGAGGGTGTGCTCGAACTGGGCGGCGCGCTTGCCGTCGGCGGTCACCGCCGTCCAGCCGTCGGGCCAGGTCCGGTGCTCGGGCGAGCCGACCGTGAGCATGGGCTCCACGGTGAAGAACATCCCCTCCTCGATCGGCGTCCGCGCCCGGGGGTCGAAGTAGTGCAGCACCTGCGGGTCGAGGTGGAAGTCCTCGCCGATGCCGTGGCCGCAGAAGGCCTTCACCACCCCGTAGCCGTGGGCGGTGGCGTGGGCCTCGATGGCGCGCCCGATGTCGGAGATGGGACGGCCCGGCTTCACCGCCTCGATCCCCAGCAGCATCGCCTCCTTCGTCACCCGCAGCAGCCGCGCCGAGGCCGCGTCGATCTCGCCCACCGGGTAGGTGGCGGAGCAGTCGCCGTGGAAGCCGTCGAGGTAGATGGTGACGTCGAGGTTCACGATGTCGCCCGCGGCCAGCGGCCGGCTGTCGGGGATGCCGTGGAGGATCACCTCGTTCACCGAGGTGCAGAGCGACTTGGGGAAGCCGTGGTAGCCGAGCGTGGAGGGGTAGCCCCCCCGGGCGACGTAGCCCTCGTGGACCACCTGGTCGATCTCGTCGGTGGTCACCCCCGCCTGGATCCGGGCCGCCCCCTCGGCCAGCACCTCGGCGGCGGCGCGGCAGGCGCGGCGCATCCGGGCCAGCCGCTCGGCCGGGTCGGCCAGGCGCGGCGCCGGTCGGACCTTCCCGCCGTCGGCGTAGCTGGGGCGCGGGATGTGGGCCGGGACCACGCGCCGAGGCCCGACCGCGCCGGGGCGCACCGCGCCGGCGTTCCGCGGGCCGCCGCCCTGCGCGTCCGCGTCGCGGTGGCACTTCTTGTACTTCCGGCCGCTGCCGCACCAGCAGGGGTCGTTGGCTCCGATT
>JAJZTO010000455.1 GCA_021848865.1 Myxococcales bacterium | reverse complement strand
GTCCACGCGATTGGTGCGGCCAAGCGCCGCGGGTAGGCTGCGCGTCCCTTGGATCGAGGCGCGCACAGGGTGCTGATCGTCGAGGACGACCGCGGGCTGCGCGAGGCGCTGGCCGAGTGCATCGCCACCATGGGCTTCGCGGTGGACGTGGCCGAGGACGGCCCCTCGGGCCTCGAGAAGCTGCGCGCGCCGCCGCTCCCGTCGGCGGTGCTCCTCGACATGGGGCTGCCGGGGCTCGACGGCGACGCCTTCCTCGAGGCGATGCGCCGGGAGGAGCGCCTCGCGGCGGTCCCGGTGATCTCGATGACCGCCTGGCACGAGCCGCCGAAGCTCCCGGTGCACCGTCACCTGGAGAAGCCCTTCGACCTCGACGAGATCGCCAAGCTCCTGGCGAAGATCGTCGCCTCGCGCGGCTGAGGCGGGCCGCCGCGAACGGAAGCGGGCGCCCGACCTCGCGGCCGAGCGCCCGGAAGGACTGGAGCCGACACCCGGATTTGAACCGGGGACCTACTGATTACGAATCAGTTGCTCTACCAGCTGAGCTATGTCGGCGTGCCGGAAAGCGCCGCGTTTCTAGCACCCGCGCCGGGGCCCTGCAAGCCGCGCAGGCGCGCCGCCGGCGCCTCAAAACGACTGGCCGACCGTCAGGTAGATCTGCGTCTCCGCGCGCGGGTCGGGCGGCTTCGGCGAGGGTGCGAGCAGGGGGCCGAGGCCGCGGGCCACGCCCAGCCGGACGTCGGCGAGGAGCTGGTAGCCGAGCACCACCTCGAGCCGCAGCTCGCCGCCGGCGCCGAAGCGCAGGGCCTCGAGGTTCCCGAGCCGCCGGCCCATGGCGCCGTCCCGGGTGTAGAAGACCGCCCCCGCGTCGAGGAAGAGGGCGCCGTGGACGCGGCGCAGGAAGAGCGGCCAGGTGGAGTAACCGAGCTGCGGCGCGAACATCGGGAAGCGCAGCTCGGCGGTGGTCGAGACCAGCGTCGGGCCGGCGAAGGCGCCGGACGGGTAGCCGCGCAGCTGGTCGGCCTGCACCGGGAAGGCGCCGCCCAGCGCCGAGGAGACCAGGGAGGCGAGGTCCGGCCGCGGGATGCCCCCGAGGCTGAAGGGGTCGCGTCCCGGGAGGCTGCCGCTCGAGGCGCCCAGCGAGCCGTGCAGCGCCAGCACCACGTGGCGCGTCCAGGGGATCCGCAGGTAGCGCGAGCCGGAGAGGCGGGCGGTGAGGTAGCGCAGGTCGCCGCCGAGCGACGGGTGGGCGTAGCGCAGCCGCAGCGAGAGCAGGCCGCCCTCCTCGGCGGAGATGGAGTGGCCGAAGCGCAGCGCGCTCCCGTAGGCGGCGCCGGCCGAAAGCTCGCTCGCGCTCCCGCCGCGGTACGGCACCGGGTCGGCCGGGTCGGGCAGGCCCTGCGGCCGGAGCAGCAGCGCCCGCCAGCCGAGCTGGACGGACTGGGAGCGGTCGAGGTGGGTCCGGGTCCAGGTGGCGGCGGCGGCGAGCGGCACCCAGGTGACCTCGGGCCGCCCGTCGGGCGCGCCGCCGTACGAGCGGCTGGTGCCGAGGGAGAGCATCGGGTGCATCCAGCCGGCCGCGTAGGCGAGGCCGTAGGAGGGCTGCTCGCTGCGCAGCCCCCAGCTGGCGTCCGCGCCCCAGGCGTGGCGGCCGACCACGTCGGCCCCGGCGGTGATGGCCCCGACCGTCGCGCCCGAGGCGTCGGAGCCGGCGTAGGGGAGCCACCAGGCGGGCCCGACCGTCTCCCACGGCGAGTAGGGGCGCGACGGGAGGTCGGGCGCGGGCGGGGAAGGCGCGAGCTCGTGCGCCGCGCGGGGCTCCGGCTGGGGAGGATCGAGCCAGGTGGCCGGGGCGACCGGGATGGTGGCGACGTCGTAGCCCTTGCGCGAGTAGGTGAGGAAGGCGAGCTGGCGGCCGTCGGGCGAGACGTCCGGCTCCAGCGCGGCCATCTCCACGTTCGTGACCTGGCGCAGGCGGCCGGGCAAGAGGCGGCGCCGGCTCCGGGTCGGGGTCGAGGTCGCGCTCGAGGTCGCGGTCGGGGTCGGCAGGGGGCCCATCGCCGCGCTGGCGAGGAGCGGGGGCTCCTCGCCGAGCTCGAAGGCGTACAGGTTGAAGATCCCCGAGCGGTCCGACGAGAAGTAGATCGTCCGCCCGTCGGGCGACCAGGCCGGCGCCTGGTCCAGGGCGTCGTCGTCGGTGGCGAAGCGCAGGCCCGTCCCGTCCCACACCGCCACGTCGCGCCGCCCGTCCTCCTGGATCTCCAGGGCGATGCGCCGGCCGCCGGGGGAGATGCGCGGGAGGTAGAGCTGCGCGCCGGGCCGGTGGAGCAGCGTCTCCGGCGCGCCGCCGTCGAGCCGGATGCGCCGCAGCGCGTGCTCGCCGCCCGTGAGGCGCGCCACGTAGACCGCCCAGCCGCCGCCGGGGGCGACGTCGGGGTCGGTGGCCCGCTCGCCGTAGGTGAGCCGCTGGCGGGCCCCGGTGGCGAGGTCCACCAGGTACAGGTCGTCCACGGAGCGGTACTCCTCGAAGACGTCGCTGATGGCGACCAGCGCCCGGCCGTCCGGGAGCAGGGCGAAGCTGCCGTTCCCCGCCACCGGGGCCAGCCGTCCCAGGTCCTCGCCGCCGAGCCCGGCCCGCCGCAGGCCGGCCGGCTCGTCGATCACT
>JAJZTO010000454.1:1820-2664 GCA_021848865.1 Myxococcales bacterium | reverse complement strand
CATCAGCGTGGGCGAGGCCGCGCCCATGTGCCTCGCCTGCTCGGCCGGCTTCGTGGACGCCCGCGGCGCCGCGGAGTTCGCCGCCGGCCACGTCCCCGGCGCCATCCACCTCGCGCCGGGGGAGTCCCCGACGGCGGCGCTGCTGCACCTCGAGAAGTTCCGCACCGTGGTCGTCTACGACGGCGACCCCTTCGCCGCCCAGGCCGAGGCCGTGGCCGGCGTGCTCCGGGGCCGGGGCCTCACCGACGTCCGCGTGCTGGCCGGCTCCTGGCCCGCCTGGGCCGCGGCCGGGGCGCCCGGCGAGTCGGGCCCCTGCCCGGGCTGCGGCGTGCTCTCGTCCCGCCTGCCGGAGGGGAGGCCGTGAGGGGCCGGCTGCTCCTCGCCGCCCGGCTCCTCACCGGCGCGGTCTTCCTCTACGCCGCCGCGACCAAGCTGCCGGACCTGGCGGCCTTCGCCGTGGACGTCGCCGACTACCGGCTGCTCCCGGCGGCGCTGGTGCCCCCCGCCGCCGCCGCGCTGGTGGGCGTGGAGATCCTCGCCGGGCTGGCGCTGCTCCTCGGCCCGTGGAGCCGGGCCGCGGCGCTGCTCGCCGCCGGGCTCCTCGTCCTCTTCATCGGCGGGCTGGCCCAGGCGCTGCTGCGCGGCATCGACCTGCGCTGCGGCTGCTTCGGCGACGCCGCGCCCGCCACCTGGCTCACGGTGCTGCGCGACGGCGCCTTCCTGGTGCCGGCCCTGGCGGTGGCGCGCTTCGGCGGCGGCGGGTGGCGCGGGTAGCTACCGGCGGGGGCGCAGCACCAGGAAGTACTGGTAGTGCAGGAAGCCGTGCTCCTCGACCCGCTCCAGG
>JAJZTO010000454.1:0-1810 GCA_021848865.1 Myxococcales bacterium | reverse complement strand
ACTGCTCCCGCGTGACCTTCATCTCCGGCGGCGGGCCCACCGGCAGCTCGCCCTCGTGGAAGTCGACGTTGACGAGCCGCCCGCCGGGCCGGAGCGCCGCGGCGAGCTTGCGCAGGTACGCGACCTCCTCCGGGAAGTGGTGGAAGGTGTTCACCACCAGCACCAGGTCGCAGGCGCCGGGCGGCAGCCGGGGATCCTCGGCCGGGGAGAGGAGCGGCGCCACGTTCGCCACGCCGGCGGCGGCCAGCCGCTGCTCCAGGACGGCCAGGATCTCCGGCACCACCTCCACGGCGATGACCTTGCCCGACGGGCCGACGGCCCGGGCCAGGCGCAGGGTGAAGTAGCCCGGGCCCGCCCCCACCTCGCCCACCACGGCCCCGGGGGCGAGCTTCAGGGCCCGGACCACCTCGTCCGGCTTCTGCCACCCGGCCCGGTCCGGCCCCTCCAGCCGGGCGAGGTAGGCGGCCAGGTCGTCCGGGTTGCCGAAGTTCCGGTGGCGGCCGTGGCCGCCGGGCCCGTGACCGCCGTGGTGGCCCTCGCCGGGCCCGTGGCCGTGCCCGTGACCGCCCTGCCCATCGTGATCGTGCCCGTGGCCGCGTCCGTGTCCGCCGCTCATTCGTCCTCCGCGAGGAGCTCCCGGTGCAGCGTGAGCCGCCGGCCGGCGTGCCGCACCAGGCCGCGCCGCGACAGCTCCCCCAGGGCCCGCGACACCGTCTCCCGGCTCGTGCCGATGAGCCCGGCGATCTCCTGCTGCGTCGGCAGGCGGCGGATGAGCACGCCGTCGGGCGCCGGCTCCCCCTCGGCGCGGGCCAGGTCGCGCAGCTTGCGGGCCAGGCGGCCGTAGACGTCGAGCAGCGCCAGGTTGCCGATGATGGCGTCGGCCTCCCGGAGCCGGCGCGACAGCTCGGCCATCACCGCCAGCGCGGTGCCGGAGGAGCGCCGCAGGTGCTCGC
This sequence comes from Myxococcales bacterium, assembly GCA_021848865.1. Classification (GTDB taxonomy): domain Bacteria; phylum Myxococcota; class Myxococcia; order Myxococcales; family Anaeromyxobacteraceae; genus JACRMN01. The sequence continues at coordinate 857 of JAJZTO010000454.1, read as the reverse complement.
GGAAGGCCTCGCGCGACAGCACCAGCAGCGAGGAGGGCTCCGCTGCGACGATGCTGGCCGAGCGGGGCTGCCCGTCGAGCAGGCTCATCTCGCCGAAGAAGTCGCCGGGCCGCCCGAAGACCCGGAGGATGATCTCGCGCCCCGACTCGCCGTACAGGACCACCTTGACCCGGCCGCGGACCAGCACGAAGAGGGCGTCGCCGCGCTCCTCCTGCCCCACCACCACCGCCTCGGCCGCCGCCTCCCGGCTCTCCAGGAGCCGCTCCAGCCCCTCCAGCTCGGCGTCGCCCAGGTGGGCGAAGATCGAGACCCGGCGGAGCAGCTCGCGGGTGGCGGGGCGGGAAGGGTGCACGGCGGGCGATTCTCGGCGCCGCGCTCGCCGGCGGTCAAGCGGACCCGAGCAGGGCGCGCACCGCCGCCGCCGGATCGGGCCCGGACAGCCAGGCGCGGATGCAGCCCACGCCGGCGGCCCCGGCGGCCCGCACCGCGCCGGCGTTGCCGGGCTCGACCCCGCCGAGCCCCACCAGCGGCAGCCCGGCGCCGGCCGCCGCGGCCAGCGCCACGAGCCCCACCGGCGGGCCGTAGCCCCGCTTCGACGGGGTGTCGTGGATCGGGCCGAAGGTGGCGAAGTCGGCCCCGCCCTCGAGCGCCCGGCGCACGTCGGCGAGCCCGTGGCAGGAGACGCCCAGCAGGAGGCCCACCCCCAGCAGCCGGCGCGCCTCGGCGGGCGGGAGGCCCGCGGCCGGCAGGTGGAGCCCGTCGGCCCCGGCCGCCAGCGCCACGTCGGCGCGGTCGTTCACGAGCAGGAGCTGGCCGGCCTCCCGGCAGACCTCGCGGAGCGCCCGCGCCAGCCGCAG
>JAJZTO010000453.1 GCA_021848865.1 Myxococcales bacterium | reverse complement strand
GACGCTTCGCAGCCGGCTGCCGCGGAGGAGGCGTCGCGGTACAAGAGGGCGCTTGCGCTACCGCATTGGAAACGTCCCGCTGTGGCTCGGCGAGGAGGAGTCGGCGCTGCCGGCACGCGCCGCCGAGAAGCTCGGCGTCCCGGCCGCGGCGCTGCGCGACCTCGCCGTCACCCGCCGCTCGCTCGACGCGCGCCGGAAGGGCCACCCGCGCTGGCTCCTGCAGCTGGAGGTGACGCTGGAGGGCGCGCTGCCGGGCAGCCGGCCCGACGTCCAGCCGGCGCCGCCGCCCGTGCCGCCCCCGCCGCGGGCCCGCCCGCCGGACGCGCCGCCGATCGTCGTCGGCGCCGGGCCGGCCGGGCTCTTCTGCGCCTGGGGGCTCCTGGAGCGCGGCGTGCCCGCGGTGGTGCTGGACCGCGGCAAGCCGGTGGCCCCGCGCCGCCGCGACGTGGCGCGGCTGATGCGCGCCGGGGAGCTCGACCCCGAGTCCAACATGAACTTCGGCGAGGGCGGCGCCGGGGCCTACACCGACGGCAAGCTGGGCACCCGCATCCACCACCCCGCGGTGCGCAAGGTGGTGGAGCTCTTCGCCCGCTTCGGCGGCGTCCAGCGCATCCTCGAGGAGGGGAAGCCGCACGTCGGGTCGGACGTCCTCCCGGCGGCGGTGGCGGCGATGCGCGCCGAGCTGGAGGCCGGCGGCTGCCGCTTCGAGTGGGGGGCGCGGGCGGTGGACCTCGAGGTGGCGGGCGGGCGCCTGCGCGGGGTGCGGCTCGCGGACGGCCGCACCGTGGACGGCGACCGGGTGGTGCTGGCGCCGGGGAACAGCGCCCGGGAGCTGTACCAGCTCTTCGCCGCGCGGGGCTGGCCCGTCGAGGCCAAGCCCTTCGCCGCGGGCTTCCGCGTCGAGCACCCGCAGTCCCTCATCGACCGCATCCAGTACGGGCCGGCGGCGGGCCGCGCCGGGCTCCCCCCGGCCGACTACAAGCTGGCCGAGAACCCGCGGGTGGAAGGGAAGGCCCGCGGCGTCTTCTCCTTCTGCATGTGCCCGGGCGGGGTGGTGGTGCCGACGCCCACCGAGCCCGGGATGCAGTGCACCAACGGGATGAGCAACTCGGCCCGCTCCTCGCCGCTGGCCAACGCCGGCCTGGTGGTGGCGGTCTCGCCGGACGACTTCGCCGCCGAGGGGTTCGAGGGGCCGCTGGCGGGCCTCGCCTGGCAGCGGAAGTGGGAGGCGGCGGCCTTCGCGCTGGGCGGCGGGGGCTACCGGGCCCCGGCGCAGCGGCTCGCGGACTGGCTGGCCCGGCGCCCCGGCGCCGCCCCGGGCCGCTCCTCCTACCGGCCCGGCCTCACCCACGCCGACCTGGAGGCGCTCTACCCGCCGGCGGTCCGCGCCGCGCTGCGCGACGGGGTGCGGGCCTTCGAGCGGCGCATGCGCGGCTTCTCCACCGCCGAGGCCGTGCTCATCGGCGTCGAGACCCGCACCAGCGCCCCCTGCCGGCTGGTGCGCGGCGAGGACTTCCAGGCCCCCGGCCTCCCGGGGCTCTACCCGGCGGGCGAGGGAGCGGGATACGCTGGCGGCATCGTCTCCTCGGCGGTCGACGGGCTGAAGGTCGCCGAGGCCATCTGCCAGGAGCTCGGAACGCGATGAGGCGCCTCCCGTCGAAGCGCTACCTGGTGCGGAGCCCGGACGGCCGGGAGCTGGTCTGCCCGAGCCTCGCCGACCTCCACGCCCTCTATACCCAGCGCTTCCTCACCGACGACGACCAGGTGAAGCAGGAAGGGGCGCCGCGCTGGCAGCCCATCGGCAGGATGCCGGCGCTGAACGGGGTGCGCGAGGTGCGCCGCGACCCGCGCCGGATGGCGCTGCTCCTCGCCGCCACCCTCGCGGTCGGCCTGGCGGTGGCGCTGCTGCTCCGGCGGTGAGGGGCTCGTCCCGCTACTTCCCGGCCCGCCCGTAGGCGTCCTCGAGCCGCACCACGTCCTCGACCTCGGGCGTGGAGACCTCGAGGATGTCGCAGTCGCTGACCGCCACCATGCGGTGCCGGGTGAACGGGCGCACGTGGTAGCTCTGGCCGGGCCGGAGCCGGTGCTCGACGAGCCCCTTGCCGTCCCCCTCGTCGAGGACCAGGAGCAGCTCGCCGCTCCAGAGGTGGATCGTCTCGTCCTTCTTCTCGTGGTACTGCAGCGAGAGCCGGTGGCCGGCCTTCACGTGGAGCAGCTTCCCCACGTAGCGTTCGGTCTGGGCCCACCACAGCTCGTGGCCCCAGGGCTTCTCGACGCGCTTGGGAGTCGGGAACTCGGGCATGGCGCGCGCATCCTACAGCGCCGCTGGCCGTGGATCCACGGCGCGGCGCCCCGCGTTCAGCGCGCGTCGGTGACGAAGCCGGCGACGCCGCGGGCCTTCAGGGCGGCGCGGCGGCGCTCCGCCTCCGCCCGGGTGGCGAAGGAGCCGATCTTCACCCGGTACCAGCGCCCCTTCCCCGGGAGGTCGGCCACGGCGACGCGGGCGCCGTCCGCGGCGAACTTCTTCTGGATGCGCCGGGCCTCGGGCTCGCTCTGCGTCGCCCCCACCTGGACCGCGAAGGCGCCGGCCGGGCCGGGCGCGGGCGCGCCGGAGACCCGGGCGACCGCGGAGGCCATCGCGTCCTTCCGCGGGGCGGCGTACGGGGC
>JAJZTO010000452.1:1558-2668 GCA_021848865.1 Myxococcales bacterium | reverse complement strand
CCTCCCCCGCCCGCGGCCCGGCCCTGCTCCTCGCGGCCCTCCTGGCCGCGGGCTGCCTCTCGGTGAAGGGCACCGCCGAGCGGCCGGCGATCCGCTCGCTGCGGCTCGAGGGGGCCCACGCCCTCCCGGCCGCCGAGAGCCTGGCGCGCATCGCCACCCGCCCCTCGGGCCACTTCCCCTGGGACGACGTCGAGACCTTCGACCCCGACGTCTTCGCCACCGACCAGCGGCGCATCGAGGCCTTCTACCGCAGCCGCGGCTACTACGCCGCCCGCGTCACCGCCGCCGAGGTGAAGCCCTCCGGCGGCGCCGTCGACCTCTCGCTGCGGGTGGAGGAGGGGCCGCCGGTCCGGGTGAGCGAGGTCCGCGTCCTCGGCCTGGAGGGGGAGCCGGAGGCCCTGGCCCGCCTCGGGAAGCTCCCCATCCGCGACGGCGACGTCTTCCGCGACGACCGCTTCGACGAGGGGCGGACCGCGCTGCTCGCCGCCCTCACCTCCAACGGCTACGCGCTGGCCGAGGTGGCGCAGCACGCCGAGGTGGACCCCGCGGCCCTCGGCGCCCGCGTCACCTACACCGTCACGCCCGGCCGCCGCTTCCGCTTCGGCGCCGTCTTCGTCTCCGGCACCTCCCAGGTGCCGCGGGAGACGGTGCGCCGGGCGGTGGCCGCCGACCTCCAGCCCGGCGCCTGGTACGACGCCGCCGAGCTGCCGCGCGCCCAGGCCCGGGTCTTCGACCTGGGGGTCTTCGGCGGCATCCGCGTCTTCCCGGGCCGGCCCGACCTCGCCCGCGACGCCATCCCGGTGGTGGTGTCGGTCCGCGAGCCGCCCTTCCGCACCATCCGGCTCGGCCCCAGCCTCGGCATCGAGGCGGCGCGCTGGGACGCCAGCCTGGTGGCCGGCTGGGCCCACCGCGACTGGCTGGGGGGCCTGCGCAAGCTGAAGCTCGACGCCCGGGTGGGCTGGTCCTGGATCCGCGATCCCTTCCGGCCCGACAAGCAGGGGCTCGCCGGGCTGGTCTCGGCCGACTTCACCCAGCCCGACGTCTACCGCCAGTTCGTGGACCTCTCGGCCCGGGCCGAGGGCGAGCGGCGCATCGAGGAGGGCTACCAGT
>JAJZTO010000452.1:0-1548 GCA_021848865.1 Myxococcales bacterium | reverse complement strand
AGTTCTGGGCCGAGCGGCTGCGGCTCGGTCTCCCGGTCCGGCTGCTGGGCCGGACCCTCGCCCTCGTCCCCAGCGTGAACTTCGACCTCTACCAGACCACCGGCGACCCGACCACGGCGGCGGTGGGCGGCACCAGCCAGATCCTGCTCTCCTGCCCCTCCGCGGCGGGGCGGAGCTCGGAGTCCTGCCTGCTCAGCTACCTCGAGCAGCGGCTCGACCTGGACCTGCGCGACGACCCGGTGAACACCCACCGCGGCCTCTACCTCACCGTCTCCCTGCAGGAGGGCTTCCGCCTGGGCGCGGCCGGCTTCCGCTACCTGCGGCTCCTCCCCGAGATCCGCCTCTTCCTGCCGCTGGGCCGGACGGTGCTGGCCGGGCGGGGCCGGGTCGGCCTGCTGCACGCCTACGGCGGGGACGTCCTGCCCATCGTGTCCCGCCTCTCCAGCGGCGGCCCGGGCCAGGAGCGCGGCTACCAGACCCGCAAGCTCTCGCCGGTGGTGTCCCTCACCACCGGGGGCTGGGCGGCGGTCGGCGGGACCGGGCTGGTGGACGGCTCGCTGGAGGTCCGCTTCCCCCTCGCCGGCGTGCTGGGCGGGGTGGTCTTCGTGGACGCCGGCAACGTCGAGCTGGCGGCCGCCGACATCTGGCGGCTCGACCACCTCCAGTGGGCCGCCGGGCTGGGGCTCCGCTACCGTTCGGCCTTCGGCCCGATCCGGCTCGACCTGGCGGCGCGGCTGCCGGAGCGGAGCGGCGGCCGCTGGGTGGTGCCCACCGTGCCGGTGGTGCGGGTGGTGGGCGGCGTGGTCGAGCCCACCGGCGAGCGCCACACCGAGCCGGTCCTCGGCATCCACTTCTCCATCGGGGAGGCCTTCTGATGCGCGCGCTGCGCCGGCTCCTCGCCGCCGCCGGGCTCGCGCTCCTCGCCGGGGCGGCGCTCCTCGGGGTGGCGCTGTCGGCGGCCTTCCTGCTGGTCTCCACCGAGGCCGGCCGCGCGCTGCTCGTCCCGCGGCTGCTCGCCGCCGCCAACGCCGGGATCGCCGGGCGCCTCTCCCTGGAGGGCTTCGAGGTGGGCCGGGCCGGCGGCGTCGAGCTGCGGGGCGTGCGCCTCCTCGATCCCGGCGGCGAGCCGGTGGCCGAGGTGGACCGGATCCGCGGCGTCCTCGACCTGTCGCGGCTCCGCTCCCGGCGCGTCTCGCTGCGCCTGGACGCCGACGGCCCGCGCCTGTTCCTCCGCCGCGGTCCGGACGGCCGGCTGAACCTGGAGGCGGCGCTGGCGCCGCGCCGGCCGCGGGCGGCCCCGCCGGCGGGCCCGTCGCCCTGGACCGTCCGGCTGGCGCGCCTGGCGGTGCGCGGCGGCGCCTTCGAGTGGCGCGACGGGGCCACCCGGGTGCGGGCCGACGGGCTCTCCCTCGACGCCCGCGGCCTCCAGTCGCCGCGCGGGAGCCGCGTCGAGGCCGCGCTCCGGGGCACGCTGCGCGAGCCGGAGGAGGGGGCGCTCGCCCTGGAGCTGCGCGCGGGGCTGGCCGGCGGCCGCCTCTCCCTGCCGGT
>JAJZTO010000451.1 GCA_021848865.1 Myxococcales bacterium | reverse complement strand
GTGGAACTCGCCGCCGGCGGTGAGCGGTCCCCCCACCCCCGAACCCTGGACCAGCAGGGGCCGCTCGGCGTGCCGCGAGGTGGTGAAGGCCACGAAGGCCTCGACGCCGACCAGCCGCGCCGCCGGGTGGCTGGCGTCGACCGCGGCGGGCCCGACCCGGATCGAGGCCCGGCCGCCGGGGGCCGGCTCGATGGTGACCAGGTAGCGCAGGACCTTCCCGGTGGCGCGCAGCCGCTCCACCTCGGCGGCCAGCACCGCGTCGTGGTGGCGCAGGGAGGCGATCAGCTCCACCGGCGCGAGCAAGGCCGGCGAGAGGAACGGCTCCACCACCACGTCGGCCAGGTCGACGTCGAAGCCGGCCTCGCGCGCCAGGATGAGCGCCTTCCTGGCCGAGTCGAGCCCGGAGAGATCGTCGCGGGCGTCGGCCTCGGTGTAGCCGAGCCCCACCGCCCAGCGCGTCGCCATGGAGAGCGGCACGCCCTTCTGCACCTCGCTGGCGAGGTAGCCGAGGGTCCCGGAGAGCGCCCCCTCGATCCGGAGGATCCGGTCGCCCGCCTGCACCAGCTTGCGGAGGGTGTCGAGCACCGGGAGGCTGGCGCCGACCGCGGTGTCGTAGGAGAAGTGGCGGTGAAGCTGGCGCCGCGCCTCGCGCAGCTCCCTGGCACGCCTCGACGCCGCCGCCAGCGGCCGCTTGTTGGAGGTGATGACGTCGATGCCGCGCCGGAAGGCCTGCTGGTAGACCTCCTCCATCCCGTCGGCGGCGGTCAGGTCGATCAGCACCGGGTCGGGCAGCCGCGCCAGGCGGTCGAGCAGGGCCGGCGCGCTGGCGGCGTCGACGGGCCCGGTCTCCGCGGACTCGGCCAGCCGATCCCGCCACGCCGCCAGCTCCACGCCGCGCTCGTCGAAGAGGGTGGCGCGCCGATCGGCCACGCCGGCCACGCGCAGCACCAGGTCGTGGTCGGCCTCCAGCGATCCGCGCAGCACCGCCAGCTGATCGAGCAGCGCGCCGCCCACCTTCCCCTTCCCCAGCACCAGCAGCGACAGCCCCTTTCCGGCGTAGGCCCGCTCGACGGCCTCGCCGCCGGCCGCCAGCGCCGTCCGGCCCCGGAACTCGGCCACCAGGTCGGAGAGCCGATCGACGTCGATGAGGAAGGCGTCGTGCCCGTGCGGCGAGTCCATCACCGCCAGCCGCGCCCCCGGCACCAGCCGCGCCACCTCCCGCTGCTCGGCCGGCCAGTAGAGGATGTCGGAGTCGATGGCCACCACCAGGGTCTGGGGGCGGACGCCGCGCAGCACCTCGTCGAAGTCCCCGCGGCCGCGGCTGACGTCGTGGGTGTCCATGGCGCGGGTCAGCGCCACGTAGCTGGCCGGGTCGAACCGGTCGACCAGCGCCCGCCCCTGGTGGTGCAGGTAGCTCTCGATGGCGAACTGGTCGGCCGACTGGGCCCGGCGGCCGAAGCGCTCCTCGAAGGACGGGAAGCTCCGGTAGGAGAGCATGGCCATCATGCGCGCCGCGGCCAGCCCCGCCTCGGGCGGCTCGGCCTCGTCGTAGTCGCCGCCGCGCCAGCGCGGGTCGGCGAAGATGGCCTGCCGCTGCGCCTCGCCCAGGCCGATGGCCCAGGCCGAGTGGCGCGCCGTGGAGGCGATGAAGACCTGCGCCTCGACCAGCTCGGGGTAGAGCAGCGACCACTCCAGCACCTGCATGCCGCCCAGCGAACCGCCCATCACCAGCTTGATCCGCTTCACTCCGAGCGTCACCGCCAGTTGGTGCTGGACGCGCACCATGTCACGGACGGTGACGGCGGGGAACGCGCCGTGCCAGGGACGGCCGGTGGCCGGATCGACGTCGGCGGGGCCGGTGGTCCCGTAGCAGCTGCCGAGGATGTTGGCGCAGAGGATGAAGTCCCGGGCCGGGTCGAGCGCCCGGCCCGGCCCGAACATGCGCGTCCACCACCGGTCGGCGTCGGCCGAGCCGGTCAGCGCGTGGCAGATGACCACCGCGTTGCCACCCTCGGCGTCGAGCCGGCCCCAGCTCCGGTAGGCGACCCGCACGCCGGGGAGCGTGCCGCCGAGCTCCAGGACGAACGGACCGGGGAGGTCGAGGAAGCGGGTCTCCGGGGCGGTGAAAGCGGCCCGTCCTGCGCCGGGTGCCGGCCGATCGGCGCTGGGGGGCGTATCCGTCATCGTGGATGGGCGGCGAAGATAACGGCGCCTCGCCGGGGGTGTCAAGAACCGGTCGGCCGGCGCCGGACCGGCGCCCGGCGGACCAGGCGAGCCACCAGCAGGTCGGCCAGCGGCCCCAGCCGATCGGGGTGGAAGGTCGGCAAGGCGCGCGGCGGCGGCTCGTCGGACACCACCGCGAAGACCTTCCGATCGTTCGCGCAGAGGAAGTCCCGCGCCACCCGCCGCCGGTGGACCTCGATGCGCGGCAGCGGCTCCTCCCGCCACCCTTCCGCCAGGATCAGGTCGCAGGGCGGCAGCAGGCGGGCCAGCGCCCGGGCGCCGCCGGCTGGCGGCCCGAAGAGGGCCAGCCCGGCCGGTCCCTCGATGGCCGCGGCGACGGCGCCGGCGCGCCGGAGCAGGTCGGTGTCCTTGCCCGGCACGTCGAACGAGTGGCGGTGGCGGGTGTGCTTGACGACCGCCACGGTGAGGCCGCGGAGGTGGATGACC
>JAJZTO010000450.1:1783-2670 GCA_021848865.1 Myxococcales bacterium | reverse complement strand
GATCTATGGAGGGCTCGTCGAGGATGTAGATGACGCCGGTCAGCTCCGAGCCCATCTGCGAGGCCAGCCGGATGCGCTGGCTCTCGCCGCCGGAGAGCGACGGGCCGGGCCGGTCGAGGGTGAGGTAGCCGAGGCCGACGTCGAGCAGGAAGCGCAGCCGGTTCCGGATCTCCTTGAGCAGCTCGTCGCCGATGCGGGCGTCGTTGCCCTTCAGGTCCAGGTCGCCGAGCCAGGCCAGCGCCTCGGTGATGGTGAGGCGCGACAGCCCGACGATGCCGCGGTCGCGGATGCGCACCGCCCGGCTCTCGGGCTTGAGCCGCTCGCCGCCGCAGGCCGGGCAGGGCTTGTCCGAGAAGTAGCGCAGGTAGTAGCGCCGCATGGCCTCGGAGCCGGTGGACTTGAAGCGGCGGTAGAGCTGGTTCACCACCCCTTCCCAGGCGATGCGGCTGCGCACCCCGGCGCCCTCGGTCCCGAGCAGCACCAGGTCGCGGTCGCGCTTCGACAGCTTGGCCCAGGGGAGGTCCAGGTCCAGGCCCAGCGAGCGGGAGAGGTGCTCGACGAACTCGAAGGTCCAGCCCTCGCCCCGCTCCATGCCCGAGGCCCAGGGCTCGACCGCCCCGGCGCGGATGGAGAGGGTCGGGTCGGGGACGATGAGGTCCGGGTCCATCTCGGCCCGGGTGCCCAGCCCCTGGCAGTCGGGGCAGGAGCCGATGGGGCTGTTGAAGGAGAAGGCCTGGGGCTGCAGCTCGCCGAAGGAGAGGCCGCAGGTGGGGCAGGCGTTGTGCTCCGAGAAGAACCGGTCGTGGCGCTTGTACTCCTCGGGGTCGATGCCCGGGCCGACCTTCTGCTCCTTGTCGGCGTCGGCGCCGACCAGCGTCCCCTTGCCC
>JAJZTO010000450.1:0-1773 GCA_021848865.1 Myxococcales bacterium | reverse complement strand
TCCACCGAGTCGGTGAGGCGCGAGCGGATCCCGGCCTTCACCACCAGCCGGTCCACCACCAGCTCGATGTCGTGCTTGAGCTTCTTGTCGAGCGCCAGCCGCTCCTCCAGCGAGTGGGAGGCGCCGTCGACGCGCACCCGGGCGAAGCCGCGCTTGTGGGCGTCGCCCAGCAGCTCCCGGTACTCCCCCTTGCGGTTCTGGACCAGCGGCGCCAGCACCAGGATCCGCGAGCCCTCGGGCAGCTCCAGGATGGCGTCCACGATCTGCTCGGCGGTCTGCTTGCCCACCCGCCGGCCGCACCCCGGGCAGTGCTGGACGCCGATGGAGGCGTAGAGGACGCGCAGGTAGTCGTGGACCTCGGTGATGGTGCCGACCGTCGAGCGCGGGTTGTTGGAGGCGGCCTTCTGCTCGATGGAGATGGTGGGGGAGAGGCCGCGGATGGTGTCGTAGCGCGGCTTCTCCATCTGGCCCAGGAACTGCCGGGCGTAGCTGGAGAGCGACTCCACGTAGCGGCGCTGCCCCTCGGCGTAGAGGGTGTCGAAGGCCAGCGAGCTCTTGCCCGAGCCGGAGACGCCGGTGAGCACCACCAGCCTCTTCTTCGGGATCGAGAGATCGACGCCCTTGAGGTTGTGCTCGCGCGCCCCCTTGACGGTGATGGCCTCCGGCTCGCTCATGGGCCCCCTCTCATAACGCCCGCGCCGGGCCGGGGCCAGCCCCGCGGCGCTCGAGGCCGTTCCCGACCGGGACGAAAGGGGATAGAACGGCGGGGCTCCCCATGGCCACCCTGTCCAACGACGCGGGCTCGGTCCGCCTCGCCCTCGCCCTGGTGGACCGCGAGGCCCGGGTGCCGGGAGGGCTCCCCGTCTTCCAGGGGGTGGCCGCCGGGAGGCTGCTGGGGACCGCCGCCGTCGAGCACTTCGACCGGCGGGACCGGGAGTGGTGGCCCTTCGTCCGCCTCCCCGCCCTCTACCTGCCCGGCGAGGCGGTGGGGTCGCTGGTGGCAGGGGCGCGGGAGGTGCTCGCGGGCGGCGCGCCCGGCTTCGCCTGGCAGCCGGGCGCCGGCGTGCCCCTGGCGATCCAGCTCGGCGCCACCGAGGGGCCGCCCGGGATCCTGGTCGAGGTCGGGCTGGACCTCGGGCCCTGGCTCGCCGACGTGGCGGGCGGCCAGGCCGGCAGCGAGGCCTGCCTCTTCCGCTTCGCCGCCACCCGCGCCGAGCTGGTGCGCTTCGCCGACGCCCTCGCCGGGGAGGCCCGCGAGGTGCCGGACAAGTGAGGGCCCGGAAGCTCCGCGCGCGCGCCGAGCTGTTCGCCTCGGGGCTGCTCTTCGGCCTGATGGCGGCGGTGGTCCGGCTGGCCTCGCGCGGCGCCGGCGGCTTCAGCGGCCCGCAGCTGATGGTGATGCGCATGGGGGTCGGCACCGCCATGGTGCTGTCCCTCTTCCGCCTCCGCCCCGGGACCTGGCGCCCGGTGAACCACAAGCTGCTCGTCACCCGCGGACTGCTGGGCGGGGCCGCGGCGCTGCTCTACTTCCTGTCGCTCTCCCGCATCCCGGCCGGCGAGGCGACGCTGCTGAACAACACCTTCCCGGTCCTGGCCACGGTGATCTCCTTCTGGACGCTGGAGGAGCGTCCCACCGTGCACCTCGCGGTCGCCCTGGCGGTGGCCACGCTGGGGATGGTGATGGTGCTGGGCGACGGCCACCTGCCCACCACCGTGGGGCTGGGGCAGGTGCTGGGCATCGCCTCCGCGATCCTGGGGGCCGGGGCCGTCACG
>JAJZTO010000449.1 GCA_021848865.1 Myxococcales bacterium | reverse complement strand
GCCCGGGCCCGCATCGCGGTGGAGCGGGACGTGCCGGCGGAGATGGGGCGGGCCACCCTCGACCCCTCGCTGGTGCGCCACGTCCTCACCAACTTCCTCTCCAACGCCGTGGACGCCATGGGCCAGGGGGGGCGGCTCACCGTCCGGGCCCGGCGGGTCGGCGACCAGCTGGCGCTGGCGGTGGCCGACACCGGCCCGGGCATCGGGACGGAGGACCGCAAGCGCATCTTCGAGCCCTTCTACTCCACCAAGCCGCGGGGCAAGGGCACCGGCCTCGGGCTCGCCATCTGCCGCGAGATCGCCAGCGCCCTGAAGGGCCGCATCGAGCTGGAGAGCGCCCCGGGCCAGGGCAGCACCTTCACCCTCCTCATCCCGGCGCCGGCCTGGCGCGCCGCGGGCTAGGGACCGGCATGGACGCGCCCCGCATCTTCGTGGTGGACGACGACGCCTCGAGCCGCGACCTGCTCGGCCGCATCCTGGCGGCCGAGGGCTACCAGGTCACCGCCCTGGCCGACGGCGCCGAGGCGGTGCAGCGGCTCGCCGCCGGCGAGGCGCCCGACCTGGTGGTCTCGGACATCCGCATGGGCGAGACCGGCGGCCTGGAGCTGACCGACGCCTTCCGCCAGAAGGCGCCGGAGACGCCGGTGATCCTGGTCACCGCCTTCGGCAACATCGACGGCGCGGTCGAGGCCATCCGGCGCGGCGCCTTCGACTACATCTCCAAGCCCTACGACGTGGACGCCATCAAGGTGGTGGCGGCCCGGGCGCTGCGCCAGCGCCAGCTGACGCTGGAGGTCCGGGCGCTGCGCCGCGACGCGCGCGAGAAGTACCGGCTGGAGAACGTGGTGGGCCGCAGCGAGGCCATGCTCCAGGTCTACAAGACCGCGGCCCGGGTGGCGGCCACCGACGCCACCGTGCTCATCCTCGGGGAGAGCGGCACCGGCAAGGAGCTGGTGGCCCGCGCCATCCACCAGGCCTCGCCCCGCGCCGCCGGCCCCTTCGTGGCGGTGGACTGCGGCGCCATCGCCGAGGGAGTGCTGGAGTCGGAGCTGTTCGGCCACGCCCGCGGCGCCTTCACCGGCGCGCAGGCGGCGCGGCGCGGCCTCTTCGAGGAGGCGGGCCAGGGCACGCTCTTCCTCGACGAGATCGGCGACGTCGGCCCCAACCTCCAGGCCCGGCTGCTGCGCGCCCTCCAGGAGGGCACCATCCGGCGCGTCGGCACCAACGAGCCGGTGGCGGTGGACGTCCGGGTGGTGGCGGCCACCAACCGCGACCTGGCCCAGGCGGTGCGCGAGGGGCGCTTCCGCGAGGACCTCTGGTTCCGGCTCAACGTGGTCACCATCCAGATCCCGCCGCTGCGGGAGCGGCGCGAGGACATCCCGCTCCTCGCCGAGCACTTCGCGCGCAAGCACGGCCGCCCCGAGGGCGCGGCCGCCATCTCCGAGGGGGCGCGCGAGCTCCTCGCGGCCTACGCCTGGCCGGGGAACGTCCGCGAGCTGGAGAACGTGGTGGCGCGCGCCCTGGCCCTGAACCCCTCGGGCGTGGTCCTGCCCGAGGACCTCCCCGCGCACCTCCGGGACGCCGCGGCGGCCGCCGGCGCGCCGGACGGGCTGGCGCTCTCCGACCGCCCCACCCTGGTGGAGCTGGAGCGGCGCTACGCGCTGCTGGTGCTGCGGGAAGCGGGCGGGAACAAGACGCGGGCCGCCGAGCTGCTCGGCATCGACCGCAAGACCCTCTACCGGCTGATCGGCGAGGGGTGAGGCCGGGCGGGGCCGGCGACCGTCAGGCCGCCGGCGGCGGGTTGCCCGCCGCAGCCGCCTCGGCCGCCAGGTTCAGGGCGTTCTTCAGGACCTGGCTCGGCCGGAAGGTGAGCACCCGCCGCGCCGAGATCTCGATCTCCTCGCCGGTCTGCGGGTTGCGCCCCACGCGGGACTTCTTCTCGCGGACGATGAAGTTGCCGAAGCCCGAGATCTTGATCTTCTCGCCGCGCTCCAGCGTCTCCTTGATCGTGTCGAAGACCATCTCCACGATCTCGGCCGCTTCCTTCTTGGAGAAGCCCACCTTCTCGTAGACGCTCTCGATGATGTCGGCCTTGGTCACGTTCCCCTCACCGCCTGGCACCTAAGTAGCGGGGATTGTTAGCTGAATCTCACGTGAGTGTCAAACCCCTTGAATCACTCGGTTTCGTCTACGTCACCGCTGCGGTTCTCCGCATCCACCGGCGGCAAGCCTGCGTCATCCTTGGCGGTTCCCCGGTCGCTCCCGCCGGGCGCGGCGCCGCCCGTGCCACGTTCCAGCTCGCGCCGCGCGCGCCGGCGCGAGCCCTCGGACTCCTTCGCCGCGCGGTCGAGCAGCGCCGCGGCCTCGGCGTCGCTGCGCCCGCGGACCACCGGCTCGCCGGGCAGCTCGGTGGTCACGGCGCCCGCGGTCAGCAGCAGGACCGTCCCCGCGGCGACGGCCGCCCCGATCCCCAGGACCAGCGCCGGGACGGCGACCGCCCTCCGCCGGCCCGGCCGGCGCAGCGCCGCCACCGCGAGCGCCGCGGCGCCCAGGCCGACGACGAATCCGAGGGGCGCCGCGAAGGGATTCCAGCAGGACAGCGCCGCGGCGGCGGCGAGGGCCAGCGACCAGGCGGCCAGCCGTCCGCCGGCGGCGGCAGGCGGCTCGGTCGGCGT
>JAJZTO010000448.1 GCA_021848865.1 Myxococcales bacterium | reverse complement strand
GGCGTCGCGCAGGAAGGGCAGCACGTCCCGTGCGCCCGGGTCGTGGCGTCCGCGCGGGTCTCCGCCGCCGTCCACCAGCACCGCGGCGCCGTCCGGCAGCCGCAGCAGCGCCGCGTCCCCCTGGCCCACCGAGAGGAAGGTGATCTCCAGCAGGCCGCGCCGCGCCGCGGCGGCGTGGCGCAGGGGCCCGGGCGCCAGCAGGCCGGCCAGGGCCAGCGCCGCGAAGGCCCACCGCCTCGCCCCGCGGAGCGCGGCCGCCCCCCACAGCCCCAGGTAGCTCGCGGCCAGGCCCACCGGCCCGGGCGAGGCCAGGCCGACGGCCGCGGCGCCGGGGGCGGCGAAGAGGTCGTTCACCGAGAGCAGGAGCCAGGCGAGCGGCCGGCAGGCCCAGAGGAGCGGGCCGGCCAGCGGCGCGCCGGCGGCGGCGGCCAGGGCCGCCAGGGCGGCCGCCACGGTGAGCGCCGAGCCGACGGGGATCCCGACGAGGTTGGCCGGGACGGCCAGCAGCGAGATCCGGCGGAAGTGGAAGGCCACCAGGGGCGCGGTGGCGACGGTCGCGGCCAGGCCGGAGGCGACGGCGGAGAGCAGCAGCTCGGCCGCCCGGCCGCCGCGGGTCGGCGGAGGCCGCCAGGGGAGGGCCTCCCGCAGCGGGCGCGCCAGGAGCACCAGGCCGGCCACCGAGGCGAAGGAGAGCTGGAAGGAGAGGTCGAGGAGCGCGCCGGGCTCCGCCGCGAGGACCGCCAGCAGGGCCAGCGCCAGGGAGGAGAGCCCCGAGGGCTCGCGGTCGAGGAGGGCGCCGGCGAAGCCCAAACCGGCCGCCAGCGCCGAGCGCACCACCGGGACGTCGGCCCCGGTGGCCAGGGCGTAGAGGGCGGTCACCGGGAGGGCGAGGAGGGCCGCCAGGCGCCGCGGGTCGGCCCGGGCGGCGACGGCGTCGACCCGCAGCAGGAGCGCGCGGAAGGCCCGCCAGGTCCCGAGCGCCACCACCGCCAGGTGCAGGCCCGAGACCGAGAGGATGTGGGCGAGGCCGCTGCGCGCGAAGGCCTCGCTGGTGGCCGGATCGAGCGCCGACCGGTCGCCGGCGCCGATGGCCCGGACCAGCGCCGCCTCCCGCCGCGGCAGGGCCGCGTCGGCCGCCGCGGCGAAGCGGGTTCGCCCGGCCTCCAGCCAGGCGAGCGGCGAGGGGCGGGACAGCCGGACGGGCGGCAGGCGGGCCCAGGCCAGGGCCTCGACCCCGCGCGCGGAGAGCAGCGCCGCGCCGTCGCGCCCGCCCGGGTTGCGCGGCCCCTCGGGCGCGAAGCGGCGGGCCGCCAGCCGGATCTCGTCCCCCCAGGCGAGCGGCCACTCCGGGGACGGGGCGGTCGCCAGCAGCAGCGCGCCGCCGCGCTCGCGCAGGAGGAAGCGCACCCGGCCGTCGAGCCGCTCGGGGACGGAGGCGACCCGGCCGCGGAGCACCTCTTCCCGCTCACCGGTCCCGGCGGGCCCCGCCGGGACCGCGACCCGGGCCATCCCCCCGGCGAGCGCCCCGGCGGCCAGGAAGGCGACCGGGGCGAGCGGCGGCGAGAGGGCGAGCGAGAGCAGCGCGGCGGCGGGGAGCCGGAGGGCCGGGGAGGGCGGGACCGCGATCCCCAGGGCGAAGCCCAGCGAGAGCGGCACGAGCGGGGCGCGCCGCGTCAAGCGGCGCTCCGGGGCGCTCGGATGGGGCGTGCAGCGGCGAAAAAACCGAGGCTATTGACCCGGTTAGCGATGTATGCTAACGTTCCCCGACTTCGGAATCTGTCCGGCGGCCGCCCGCTTACGGGGCCGCCGAACGTCAACGACGGCCGGGAAGGCCAGAGGAACTGATGCCCGCGATGCAGACTAGCGCAACGCCCTCCAATTTCAAGGTGGGCGACAAGGCCGTGTACCCCGGGCAGGGGGTCGGCGAGGTGATGGGGATCGAGCACAAGGAGGTCGCCGGCCAGCGCCAGTCCTTCTACGTGCTCCGCATCCTCGACAACGGGATGAAGATCATGATCCCGATGAACAAGGTCCACCAGGTGGGCCTGCGGGGGATCATCGGCGAGAAGGACGTCCGCAAGGTGTACAGCATCCTCCGGGAGAAGGAGGTCTCGGTGGACTCCACCACCTGGAACCGCCGCTACCGGGAGTACATGGACAAGATCAAGACTGGCTCGGTCTTCGAGATCGCCGAGGTGCTGCGCGACCTCTACCTGCTCCGGAGCGACAAGGACCTCTCCTTCGGCGAGCGCAAGATGCTCGACACCGCGCGCTCGCTGCTCATCAAGGAACTGGCCATCGCCAAGGACTGCGACGAGCAGGACGTGGAGATGGACCTGAAGAAGATCTTCAACTGCTGAGCCGGCCCCCCGTCCTTCGGGCCGGGCGAGGCGACAGCGGCCGCCGTGCGGACTCCGGTCCGCGCGGCGGTCGCGTTTCGGGGTAGAACCCGGCGGCGGGGGCAGGTGCGGCGGCACCCCGGGAGCGGGTTGCAGCGGCGGTGCCAAGGAGGCGTCGATGATCGGAGGCGACAGGGTCGGGGCCATCCTCGCGGCCGGCGGTGCCGGGCATCGGGCCGGCGTGGCCAAGCAGTGGATCACCCTCGGCGGCGAGACGGTGCTGCGCCGCTCGGCGCGCGCCCTGGCCGGCTGCGACCTCCTCGACGAGCTGGTGGCGGTGGTCCCCGCGGGGG
>JAJZTO010000447.1 GCA_021848865.1 Myxococcales bacterium | reverse complement strand
CCTCGCGGCGGGTCTTGTCCTCGGCCTCGTGCGAGCGGGCGTCGGCCACCATCTTCTCCACCTCGTCCTTGGCCAGGCCCGAGGAGTGGGTGATGGTGATCTTGGTCTCCTTGCCGGTGCCCTTGTCCTTGGCGGAGACGTTGAGGATGCCGTTGGCGTCGATGTCGAACGCCACCTCGATCTGCGGCAGCCCGCGCGGCGCCGCCGGGATGCCCTCCAGGTGGAAGCGGCCCAGGGTGCGGTTGTCCCGCGCCATCTCGCGCTCGCCCTGCAGGACGTGGATCTCCACCGAGGTCTGGCTGTCCGCGGCGGTCGAGAAGGTCTCGGCGCGCCGGCAGGGGATGGTGGTGTTGCGCTCGATGAGGCGGGTGGTGACGCCGCCCAGGGTCTCGATGCCCAGCGACAGCGGGGTGACGTCGAGCAGCAGGATGTCCTTCACCTCGCCGGAGAGCACGCCGGCCTGGACCGCCGCGCCCACCGCCACCACCTCGTCGGGGTTCACGGTGCGGTTCGGGTCCTTGCCGAAGAGCTTCTTCACCGCCTCGATGATGGCCGGCATGCGGGTCTGGCCGCCCACCAGCACCACCTCGTCCACCTGCCCGGGCTCGAGCTTGGCGTCGGCCAGGCAGCGCCGGGTCGGCTCCAGGGAGCGCTCCACGAAGGGCTCGACCAGCTTCTCCAGCTTGGCGCGCGAGAGCTTCACCGCCAGGTGCTTGGGGCCGGTCTGGTCGGCGGTGAGGAACGGGAGGTTGATCTCCGTCTCGGTCATCGACGACAGCTCGATCTTGGCCTTCTCGGCCGCCTCCTTGAGCCGCTGCAGGACCATCTTGTCCCTGGAGACGTCGATGCCGTTGTCCTTCTTGAACTCGGCGATGAGCCAGTCCATCACCGCCAGGTCGATGTTGTCGCCGCCGAGGTGGGTGTCGCCGTTGGTGGCCAGCACCTCCACCACGTTCTCGCCGACCTCGAGGATCGAGATGTCGAAGGTGCCGCCGCCGAAGTCGTAGACGGCGATCTTCTCGTTCTTCTTCCGGTCCAGGCCGTAGGCCAGGGCCGCGGCGGTGGGCTCGTTGACGATGCGCCGGACGTTCAGGCCGGCGATCTCCCCGGCGTCCTTGGTGGCCTGGCGCTGGGCGTCGTTGAAGTAGGCCGGGACGGTGATGACCGCGTCGGTCACCTTCTCGCCCAGGTGGTTCTCGGCGGCCCGCTTCAGCTTGAGCAGCACCTGCGCGCTGATCTCGGGCGGGGAGTACTGCTTGCCGTCGATGTCCACCCGGGCGTCGCCGCCCGGCCCCTCGACCACCTTGTAGGGGACGCGGCGGATCTCCTCGCCGATCTCGCCGAAGCGGCGGCCCATGAAGCGCTTGATGGAGTAGACGGTCTTCTCGGGGTTGGTGATGGCCTGGCGCTTCGCCACCTGGCCCACCAGCCGCTCCCCGTCCTTGGTGTAGCCGACGACGGAGGGGGTGATGCGGGAGCCTTCCTCGTTGGCGATGACGACCGGCTCCTTCCCCTCCATCACCGCGACGACGGAGTTGGTGGTGCCCAGGTCGATGCCGATGATCTTGCCCATGGTCTTGGTGTCCTCCTGACGCCGGCAAAAGTAAGTCCGCGATGCGGCCTGTCAAATCGTCGCGGGGCCGGCCCCCATCCCCCGTCGAGGGTGCGCAGACCGTTACGCAGTCGCCACCGGAATGACGCACGCCCGTCGCCTTCCGGACGGTGCCGGGTACGCTCCAACCTACGGATATCGCTACACCTACATGGAATGACGCGCCGTGGCACCCCCCTTGCTCCAAGCACAGACAATGCTGTCAGACCGCGACGGGAAGGCGACGGGAGCGCTGCGCGACCTCGGGCTCCAGGGAAGCACCCCCACGGCCGTCCTCCTCAACGCCAACGCCCGCCAGGTGACCGACCGGGTGCGGCGGACCCTCGCCAGCCTGGTCCCGGCGGACGACCTCTACTTCTCCCGGAGCCCGGACGACGCGGCCCGCATCGCCGAGGCGGTGGTGGCCCGCCGGTACGGGACGGTCTTCACCGGCGGCGGCGACGGCACCTTCGTCTCCTGGGTGAACGCCATCCTCGACCGCGCCGAGCGGCGCCGGGCCCCGGCCCCGCGCTTCGGCCTGCTGCCGCTGGGCACGGGGAACGCCGTGGCCGAGGTGGTGGGGACCCGGCCAGACGCGCAGCTGCGCCACCTGCGCGCCTTCCTGGCCGGCGAGGCCCCGGCCACCCGCCGCCTCGATCTGCTGGTCTGCCAGGGCCGCCGCACCCCCTTCGCCGGGATGGGGCTCGATGCCGCGGTGCTGAACGACTACAACTGGCTCAAGGGGAAGCTGAAGGGCGGCGCCCTCGGCAGCCTCGGCACCGGCATCCCCGGCTACGGGCTGGCCATCGCCCTCCGCTCGGCGCCGCGCTTCCTCCTGGAGCGGCGCCCCACCTACTGCGAGATCGTGAACACCGGCCGCGCCGCCTGGCGCCTCGACGCGCGCGGCAACCCGATCGGCCAGCCCATCGCCCCGGGCGAGCTGCTCCACGCCGGCCCCTGCCTGATGGCGGCGGCCAGCACCGTCCCGTTCTACGGCTTCGGGGTGAAGGCCTTCCCCTTCGCCGCCAGCCGCGCCGGCATGATGCAGGTGCGGGTCGCCGGGAACATCCCGCTGGCGACGCTCCTCGCCAACGTCGGCCGGAT
>JAJZTO010000446.1 GCA_021848865.1 Myxococcales bacterium | reverse complement strand
AGGCCGGGCTCCGACGGCAGCACGCCTGCGGAGACCGGGGGGAGGACGAGCGGAAGTTCCTCGCCCCGCTGCGGGCCCGGGCCGAGAGCGGAAGGACGCCGGCCGACGAGGCGCTGGAGGTCTTCCGGCGCGGCGGGGATCGGGCGCTGGCGGCGCACCTGCGGTGTGCTTGACGGGGGGTTCCGCTCGGCAGGTTTGACGGCGCCGGCCGGGGCCCGGCGGTTCGGCGCACCTTTCCACCCGGCGGCGCCTGCGGGCGGGAGGCTGTCCCGCTCCGGCACACCGCCTGCGCGCGCGGTCGGTTGCTCGCCGGCCTCGGCGCGCGGCCCGCTGGAGGTGCGGGGCGCGCCGGCAAAGGTCGCCTCGCTGGAGCGCCTGCGGCGTCTGCGACCGGGCCCGGGCGAGGCTCCGGTTGCCGTCGCGCACCATGGACCCGGGCGCGCCTCGGCAGCGCTTCCTCGCGGGCGTGCTCGGCAAGTGTGCCTTCGCGCGACAGCCCCGCCCGACTTCGGCGCCTGTCCGATTGGGCGCCGAACCGCCGGGCGACGTGGGGCGCCTTCACGGGAAGGCGCCGCCCAAGGGCCCGGCGGGCGGGACGCGAGGCCCTTTGCGGAGCGGCGCCAGGACTTGCAGCGTTCGCCTCGGCGCGCCGTGGTGCCTTGTGCGGGGCGAGGACTGTCCGAAGATCCGCACTGCGAAGCAGGTGCGGATCAAGTTTCCGCAGCCCCGCCCGTCATGTCCACTCGCAGCGCGCCGAGGCCCGCGGTGCCCTTGTGGCGTCGCGCAGCACGAGGGCCGGAGCGGCTCCGTCCCGCCGGGCCCAGGCCGGCGCCGCCGGGCGGAAAGGCGCGCCGAACCGCCGGGCTCCGGGGCGGCGCCTTCCACGGCGCCGGGAGCCGGAGCCCCGGACCGCCGTCACGCCGTCTGCACCAGCACCACGCCGCCCATCACGGTGAGGCCGCCCACCACCGTGGCCAGCCCGACCGGCTCCCCGATCAGCACCACCGCCGCGGCCAGCGTCACCAGCGGCTCCAGGTAGAGGAGCGCGGCCACCCGCGAGGTCTCGATCCGCTCCAGCGCGCCGTACCAGAACAGGTAGCCGAGCCCGGAGGCGGCGAGGCCGAGGAAGAGCAGCGCGCCCCAGCCCGACGGCGAGAGCCGCGCGTAGTCGGACCAGCCCGCGCTGGCCACGAAGAACGGCGCCAGCACGAGCCACCCCATCAACATGCCGCCGGCGGTGGCCCGGGTGGGCCCGAGGCGGCGGATGGTGGCGTGGCCCAGCACGCTGTAGACGGCCCAGTTGAGCGTGCTCGCCAGCACCAGCAGGTCGCCGCGGGTCGACGGTAGCGCCAGCAGTCCGCCGCCGAACTCGCCGCGTGTCACCACCAGCACCGCGCCGGCGAACCCGACCACCAGGCCGGCGATCTTGCGCGGGCCGAACCGCTCCCGCAGCAGCACGGCCGCCAGGAGCGCCGACCAGACGGGGATGAGGCCGATCACGCCATGCAGGTGATGGGCGGCATCGGCTACACCGACGTCTTCCCCCTGGAGCGGATCGTCCGCGACCTCCGGCTGGCCTCGATCTGGACCGGCACCAACGAGGTGATGTCGCTGATCACCGCCAGCGAGTGGTACCGCGAGTACCGGAAGGCCGGCGCCGGGGGGCGCACTCGCGATCACGAGCTGGACGCCATCTCGGCCGGCCAGGTGGAGGAGAAGGACTACGGGTAGGTGGGTCCCGACCCGCAATACTCCTTCCCGAAGGTGAAGCGCTTCCTCTTCGGCTGCCAGACCCATGCCCACCAGAAGTCCGTCTTGCCGTCGCCCTTGTAGTAGCGGAAGTCGGTCTGGCCGTCGCCGTTCAGGTCCCTGAACTGCCAGCGAGAAGGCTTCTCCATGTCGTCGACGCTGGACTCGAGCCGGTTCTCGCCATGACCGCCACGGATCTTCCCGGTGCCGTTGTCGGTGATGACGTAGTCGTAGACGTACAGGCTGACCTTCCGGCCGCCGGCCTCGGAGACGTGGGTCTCCTTCAACTTGACCTGGATGCCGAACTCGGGCCCGGGGACGAGCGCATAGCCCTCACTGGCCCTCCTGTCCCGGGTGGACGTCTTGGGGACCGCCGCGGCGGCGGCCGTGGAGGCCAGCAGGAGGGCGATGAGGGACAGGCGTCGGAACATGGGCGTCTCCGGCAGGTCGGGTGTTGGAGCCATTCAAGCACGAATCCCCTGGACCCCCAGTTCCATGTACACCACCCCCGGGAGCGGGTTCGGGTAGTACGGCCCGATCTCGACGAAGCCGAGCGAGCGGTAGAGCGCCCGCGCCGCCGTCATCCACTCCAGGGTGTCGAGCCGCACCGCCCGGTACCCCTCGTCGCGCGCGGCGCGGAGCAGGGCCTCGGCCACCGCCCGCGCCACGCCGTGGCCGCGGTGGCCGGGGCGGGTCCACATCCGCTTCAGCTCGGCGAGGCCTGGCCCGAGCGGCCCGAGCGGAGGGATCGGCCCGAGCGGCCGGAACGCGCCGCAGCCGGCCAGCGTCTCACCGCGCCACGCCAGGAGGAGCCGGCCCGCCGGCCGGGCGTAGGCGCCGGGGAGCGCCGCCAGCTCGGCCGCGAACCCCTGGAAGCAGAGGTCGACGCCGATGGCCTGCTGGTACTCCCGGAACAGGGTGCGGGCCAGGTCGAGGTCGGCGGCCTCGACCGC
>JAJZTO010000445.1 GCA_021848865.1 Myxococcales bacterium | reverse complement strand
CGGGCCGCGGCGAAGAAGAGGAGCGCCGGGAGCGACGGCAGGCGCGCCAGCAGGAAGCCGCCGGCCTGCCGCGCCACCGCGTGGCCGATGCCCAGCGGCTCGAGCGCCAGCGGCACGAAGGCCATGGGAAGGGCGAGGAGCAGGCCGGCGCCCAGGGACAGCCAGGTGCCCTGCCAGAGCCAGCGCCGGGCCCGGCGCGGCTCGCCCGCGCCGACCGCCTGCGACACCAGCGGGTCGAGCCCCATCATCAGGCCCATGCCCAGCACGGCCGCGGTGAAGAAGAGGGCGTTGCCGAGGCCGGCGCCCGCCAGCGTCTCGGCGCCGGCCCGTCCGCAGACGGCGGCGTCCACGACGCCCATCAGCGCCTGGCCGCCGCTCGCGAGCGCCAGCGGCGCGGCCAGGCGGAAGAGCGCCGCCAGCTCGGCGCGAGCCGTGGAGGGCCGGACCATGGGGCGGCGGAGCATACCCCGCGCCGCGGCCCGCGCGCCGCCCCCGCGCCGCCGTGGTATGAGCGGCGGGTCCATGGAGTCGCCCCGCGCGCCCCGCTCCCCGTGGCTGGCCTTCTCGGCCCTGTCGGTGGGCACCTTCATGGCCACGGTGGACGGCAGCATCGTCAACGTGGCCCTGCCGACCATGCAGGTCGAGCTCGGCACCACCATCGGCGGCGCCGAGTGGATCGTCACCGCCTACCTCGTCACGGTGAGCGCCACGCTCCTGCTCGCCGGGCGGCTCGGCGACCGGGCCGGCCATCGCAAGGTCTTCACCGGCGGGATGGCGCTCTTCACCCTGGGCTCGGCGCTGTGCGGCGCCGCGCCCGGTCTCCGGGCGCTGGTGGCGGCGCGCGCCCTCCAGGCGCTGGGCGCGGCGGCCATGATGTCGATGGGCCCGGCGATGGTCACCGCCGTCTTCCCGCCGGCGCGGCGCGGCCAGGCGCTGGGCGCGGTGACCAGCGTGGTGGCGGTGGGGCTCACCGCCGGCCCGGCGCTGGGCGGCCTCCTGGTGCAGCAGCTCTCCTGGCGCTGGATCTTCTACGTGAACCTGCCGATCGGCCTGGCCGGCGTCCTCTGGAGCGCGCGCACCCTGCCGGAGACGGCGGCGGGCCGGGAGGCGCGCGCGCCCATCCTGGACCTGGCCCTCTTCCGGCGCCGCACCTTCTCCACCGGGATCGTGGCCGGCTACCTCTCCTACGCGGCCATGTTCAGCGCCGTGGTGCTGAACCCGTTCTACCTGGCGCAGCAGAAGGGGCTCTCGCCGCGCGCCCTGGGCGGGATGATGGTGATCGTCCCGGTGGCGCTCTCCTTCTCCTCGCCGCTGGGCGGCTGGCTCGCCGACCGCTTCCCGTCCCGGGTGGTCGGGCCGCCGGGGATGGCCTTCGTCGCCGCCGGCCTCGCCGGGCTCGCGCTGCTGCCGCCGGGCGCCTCGCTCGCCGCCTTCGGCCTGCGCCAGGTGGCGCTCGGCCTGGGGATGGGGCTGTTCCAGCCGCCCAACAACAGCGCGGTGATGGGCTCGCTCCCGCGGGACCGGCTCGGGGCGGGCAGCGGCCTGCTGGCGACGGCGCGCAACCTGGGCATGGCGTCGGGCATCGCCCTGGCGGGCGCGGTCTTCGGGGCGCGGGCGGGCGCCGGGACGGTGCCGGCGGCCTTCCTGGCGGGGTACCGGAACGCGCTGCTCGCCGGCGCCGCCCTGGCGGTGGCGGCGGGGCTGGTGTCGCTGCTGGAGGAGCCCGCGCCGCACGCGCCGGCCCGCGGCTGACATCTGGACGCCGGTTCAGCCATCTGCCAGGATGCCCGCGTGATCGTCCTCGGCATCGACCCCGGCTCGCGCCGCTGCGGCTTCGGCGTGGTGGAGCGGGACGGGGCGAGGCTCCGGGCCCTGGAGGCGGGGGTGCTGGAGCCGCGGGCCGGGCCGCTCGCCGACCGGCTCGCCTTCCTGCTCCGGGGCATCGGCGAGGTCATCTCCCGCCACCACGCCGACGCGGTCTCGGTGGAGAGCGCCTTCTTCGGCGTCTCGGCCCGCTCCGCCCTGGTGCTCGGGCAGGCCCGCGGCGTGGCGCTGGCCGCCGCCGCCCGCGCCGGCCTGCCGGTCTTCGAGTACGCGCCCTCGGAGGTGAAGCGGGCCTTCACCGGGAGCGGTCGGGCCGAGAAGGCGCAGATGATCCGCACCGCCCGCGCGCTGCTCGGCGTCGAGGCGGAGCGGGCCGACGCCGCCGACGCCCTGGCGGTCGCCGTCTGCCACCTGGCCCGGCGGGTGCCGGCATCGGCACCGCCGGCGGCCCGGCGGCGCGAGGCCCAGGCCCGGGCCGCGCTCCGGCCGGCGGTGCGCCGCTTCGGAGGGGCGCGGTGATCGCCCGGCTCGCCGGCCTGGTGGCCGAGAAGGGGGAGGACCACGCCGTCGTCGACGTGGGCGGGATCGGCTACCGGGTGCACCTCTCCCAGCCGACGCTGGCCTCGCTCCCCCCCGTCGGGGAGAAGGTGGCGCTGCGGACCTACACCCACGTGCGCGAGGACGTGCTCCAGCTCTTCGGCTTCGCCGGCGAGGAGGAGGAGTCGGTCTTCCACGAGCTCATGGGGGTGAAGAACGTCGGCCCCCGGGCGGCGCTGAACATCCTCTCCGGCATCGAGCCCCGCGACCTGGCGCGGGCGGTGGCGGACGGGGACGTGGCCCGGCTCACCCGGGTGCCCGGCGTGGGCAAGAAGACCGCCGAGATC
>JAJZTO010000444.1 GCA_021848865.1 Myxococcales bacterium | reverse complement strand
ATCCGGAGCGACTCGCCGAGCGGCAGGGCGAAGCCCACGACCGGCGTGAGCACGGCGCTGTCGCCGGTGCTCGAGAGCTTGCCGCCCTCGTAGACGAGACCGAGGTCGAGCGCACCGAGCCGCAGCAGCCCCATGCCGCCGAACATCGAGGCGTTGTCCTGCAGCATGGCCGCCCCCTGGTTGGCGATGCCGGCCTTGAGGCCACCGACGTCGTACCGCGAGACCCCGCCCAGCAGCTGGAGGCTGAGCCCCCACGAGTCGTCGGCGCGGGCGGGCCCGGGGATGGAGAGCAGCGCGGCGAGGAGTGCGGCGGAGAGCAGGCGCATGGTCGACTCCGTGCGGGGAGAGGCGTGGGGCAGCGAAGGTGGTGACGCGCGGCGGCCCCGCTCCATTCACGCCGAAGCCGGCGAGGCCTAGGTCTTCTTGGTCTCTTCCTTCTTCTCACCCTTCGGCTTGCAATGATCGCACATGCACTTGTCGCCGCACTGGCACTTGCCGTCGGCGCCGGTGCTCTTGCAGTGGCAGCCCTGGTCGTCCTTCTTGTCGACCTGGGCGGTGGTGTCCTTCGTGTTCGGGCAGTTCTTGCAGTCGTCGCACGCGGACGCGGGGGCGGCGAAGAAGGCGACGGCGGCGGCGGCGGCGGCGCCGAGGAGGTACTTCAGCATGTGACTCTCCGTGGGCATGGCCGCTGGTCGCGGCCCTGATTGGGTTGGGGAAGGGAACGTTACGCGCTTCGATTGACCCCTGTCAACGAGGCGAAACCCCGCATGGGGCCACCCCGCGCGGCGGGGGACACGCCGATTGTGCGTGGCAGATCGAGCGGTTAGAGTGCGCGCCCGATGAGCCTCCTCGATCCCGCCAAGTTGCTCGCCATGCTACGCGACCCCAACGTGGAGAGCGCCCAGATCGCCGAAGCGGCCGGCGTCCCCCGCGAAGAGGCCGGGCGCGCCGCGCGACTGCTCATGACGCTCGCCCGCGCCAAGGCCGAGGAGGTCGCCACCCTCCCCACGCCCCTCGCCGCCGCCGTGCTCCACGCCGCGGCCGATGCGGGTCGCGTCGACCTGGTGACCGCCATGGCGGCCCGGGACGAGAAGGAGCTGGCCAAGGAGGCCAAGCGACAGCTCCACCGGCTCAAGCTCCGTGGCGTGACCGTCCCGGAGGCGCCGCCGCCGGCCCCGGCGCTGACGCCGCCGCCCGAGCCACCGCCCGCCGCCTACGGCTCCACGGTCGACGGCCACGGCGAGCGGGCCGTCTGGCTCCCGCGCAACGTGCCCGGGCGCGGCCTCGAGGTGGCGCAAGCGGTCTGTTCGGATCAGCGCGGCCTCGTCGAGCTGCACCTCGGCCTGGTGGGGCGCAAGGAGTGGCGCGCCTTCGTGAAGGGGCTCCTGGAGCGCGGCGCCACCATGGGGGTGGCCGAGCTGGCGTGGGTCGAGGCCCTCGGGCGGATCGCGGCCGCCCGGGCCCTCAACGAGGCGTCCGGACAGCGGGTGCCCGACGGCGCCGACCAGTGGCTCGGCCAGCTGGGCACGCCGCCGCCGCTCCCCGATCCCGCCGCGGCGCTGCCGCCGCTCGACGCCGAGACGGAGCGGGCCGCCCTGGAGGCTTCCGCCGCGCTGCACGACCTCCCCCTGCTGCGCGGCTGGCTTGGCGAGGAGCCCTACCTGCGCGAGGTGGCGGCCGCGCTCGACGAGGTGGAGAAGTCCACGCTGGCTCTCGACGCCGCCCAGAAGCGGGAGCGGCGGCGCGCCGTGGTGCGGGAGGCCGTGGACCGCTACTACACGCCCGAGCGGCGCGCCCGGCTGGCCGGCCGCCTGGTGGAGGTGGCGGCCTGGTTCGCGCGCACCGGCCTCCTCGACCGTTCGGCGCAGGCGGCCGCGGTGGCGCGGGCCCTCGTCGCCGGCACGCCGCCAGGCCAGGTCCCTTTCGCCTCGCGCCTCATCGAGAAGGCGTTCCGGATCGACGGCGGCGCCGTTTGACGCCGCGGCGCGGGAGCGTTACGAGTCCCCCCTCATGGCCGAACACCGCAACCCGGCGCCCACCGTGGACGTCGTCATCTCGCTGCCCGGCGACCGGGTGGTGCTGGTGGCGCGCCGCTTCGAGCCACGCGGGTGGGCGCTCCCCGGCGGCTTCGTCGACGAGGGCGAGACGGTGGAGGCGGCCGCGGTGCGCGAGGCGCGCGAGGAGACCGGGCTGGCGGTGACGCTCACCGACCTGCTCTGGGTCTACTCGGATCCGCGCCGTGACGAGCGCCGGCACACCACCAGCACCGTCTTCCTGGGTCGCGCCGACGGCGAGCCGCGCGGCGGCGACGACGCCGCCGAGGCCCGGGCCTTCGCCTGGAACCAGCTGCCGGCCCCGCTCTGCTTCGACCACGCCGAGATCCTCGGCGACGCCCGCCGCCTGCTCCTCACCGGGACCCGGCGCCGCCCATGACCCGGCCGCTCACCACCGGGCAGCGCGCCGCGCTGGTCGCCGTCGCCCGCGAGGGGGTGGCGCACCGGCTCGGCGCCGGCCCCGCGCCGCGCCTTCCCGTGGACGGCCCGCTCGCCGCGCCGCGCGCCGCCTTCGTCACCCTCACGGCCGGCGGCGAGGTCCGCGCCGCGCTCGGCTCCCTCTCGCCCGGCGGGCCGCTGGCCACCGAGGTGGCGTCGCTGGCCGCCCGCGCGGCGCTCGACGATCCGCGCCAGCCGCCCATCACCAGGGCCGACC
>JAJZTO010000443.1 GCA_021848865.1 Myxococcales bacterium | reverse complement strand
GGCCCGCCGGCAAGCCAGCCCCGAAGCCGGCCCGGAAGCCGGCCAGGAAGGCGGCGAGAGGGCCGGCGAGGAAGGGCGCCTCGAAGGCCCGCCCGGCCCGGAAGCCGGCGGCCGCCAAGGGGAAGGGGGCGCGCAGGCCGGCGCCGCGCGCCGCGGCCCGCCGCCCGGCGCGCAAGGCGAAGCCCTCGAGGCGCCGGTAGGCCGTGGCCGCCTGGCTGCTGGCCGCGCTGCTGGCCGCGGCCCCGGCGGACCCGGCGGCCGATCTGCGCGAGGCGCGCGCCCAGGCCCTCCGGGCCCTCGGCGACCCGGCCGCCGCCGAGCAGGCCTGGCTCGCCAGCCTGCGGGCCGCCGAGCGCGCCCTCCGGGCGCTCGCGCCCGCCTGGGCCGAGGCCGTGGACCGGGGCGAGGACCCGGCCCTGGCGGTGCGGCGCGTCGAGGCGCCCGGCGCCGAGGCGCTCTACCGGATGGCGCTCGCCGCCATGGGGCTGGCGCGGCAGCGGGGCCTGGCGGCGGTGCTGGCGGCCAGCCCGGTGGCGCTGCCGGCGATGGAGCGCGCCGCCGCGCTGGCGCCGGGGATCGACGAGGCCGGGCCCTGGCGGGCCATCGGGGCCTGGACCGCGGTGCTCCCCTCGGCGGGAGGGGGCGGCGCCGGCCGCTCGCGCGCCGCCTTCGCCGAGGCCCGCCGCCTGGCGCCCGGCGGCCTGCGCGCGCGGGTGGAGGAGGCGGAGACGCTGGCGGTGCTCCTCCAGGACAAGGCGCTCTTCCGCGGGCTGCTCGCCGAGGTGCTGGCCGCGGACGCCGGCGGGGCGCCTCCCGCGCCCGAGGACCTGCTGGCCCGGCGCCGGGCCCGCGAGCTGCTGGCGCGGCAGGAGACCCTGATCCCGTGAGAGGCGCCGCCCCCCTCGCGGCCGTCCTGCCGCTCGCCCTCCTGGCCTCCTGCGCCCGGGTCCCGCCGCCGGGCCTGCCGGAGGGGGCCGAGGAGCTGCGGGCGGCGGTCGAGGCGCACCAGGCCAAGGTGCTGCGCGTCGCCGGGAGCGCCCGGCTCCAGGTCGAGTCGCCGAGCCTCGACGGCGTGCTCGACGCGCTGGTGGCGGCGGAGCGGCCCGACCGGCTGCGCATCGAGATCCTCGACTTCTTCGGCTCGCCGGCGGCGGTGCTGGTGGCGGCCGGGGGCCGCTTCGGGTTCCTCGACCTGCGGGCCGGGACCTGGACCCGGGGCGACGCGACGCCGGAGAACGTCTCGCAGCTGCTCCCGGTGGCGCTCCCGGCCGAGGAGCTGGTGTCGGTGCTCTGCGGCGCGGCGCCCCTGCTCGCGGGCCGGGCCACCGCGGCCCGGCCCGGCGACGGCGTGATGCGGCTCTGGATCGAGGGCGGCGGGCTGGTCCAGCGGCTCGACGTCGGGGCGGAGGCGGCGGTGGAGGCCTCCCGGGTGACGCGCCGCCGCCCCGACGGGTCGGTGGAGCGGGCCGGGTACGACCTCGACTTCAGCCTGTTCCGCCACCACGCCGGCCTGCGCGTTCCCGGCGAGCTCCGCCTCGACGCCTCCCGCGGCGACGCCCGCGTCGACCTCACCTGGCGCGACGACCTGGTGGTGAACGGCCCGGCCGCGGAGGGGCTCTTCGCGCTGGTCCCGCCGCCCGGGGTGCGGGTGCTGGACCTCGCGCCCGGGGCCGAGCTGCCGCGCCCGGCGCTGCCGATCCGCCCCGCCCGGTAGGGCCGCCGAATAGGGCCGCCGGCCCGGGGGTTCCACCCCCTGGAGCCGTTCCCAAGCGGACGGCCATCGACTAGGTTGGCACCCCGGCGCGGGCTCGCGCGAAAGGACGCACGTGGACAAGAACCTCATCGGGCTCCTCAAGACCAGCGTCGCCCTGTGGGTCATCATCGCCTGCTCGGTGGTCGCGATCATGGTGGCGGTGGAGCGGCTCCTGGCGCTGTGGCGCTTCTCGGAGCGGGCCCGGTCGCTGGCGGACGCGGTGGCGCGGGCCGTGTACCGCGGCGACTTCGAGGACGGCCGGGCCCAGTGCGAGCGCTCCGGCTCGCCGGCGGCCGACGTCTTCCTGGCCGGCCTGGTGGCGCGGGCGCCGGCGGCCCCGGGCCGCCCGCCGCGCGCCTCCACGCCCGAGCGGGTGACGGCGGCGGTGGAGCGGCAGCGCGTGCAGGTGAACCTGAAGCTGCGCCAGAACCTCTGGATGCTCGGCACCATCGGCGCCACCGCCCCGTTCATCGGCCTCTTCGGGACCGTGGTGGGCATCATGCAGGCGTTCCACCAGATGTCGGTGGCGGGCCAGGGCGGCTTCAGCGTGGTGGCGGGGGGCATCTCCGAGGCCCTCATCACCACCGCCGCCGGCATCGCCGTCGCCGTCGAGGCGGTGGTGATCTACAACTGGCTCAACACCCACGTGCAGAAGCTGGCGGTGCAGTTCCGGCTCCTCACCGAGGAGTTCCTGGAGATCATCCACGAGCCGGCCGCCGCGCCGCCCGCCGGCCCCGCGGGGAGCGCCTAGATGGCGGTCTCGGGGCCCAGCGGCGGGGGCGGCGACGACCTGGACCTCGAGGGCCAGGGCGCCGGCATCTTCTCCGACATCAACATCACGCCGCTCACCGACATCTTCCTGGTGCTGCTCATCATCTTCATGGTGACCACCACCGCCATCGCCGAGTCGGGGACCCAGAACGCCGGCCTGAAGGTGAACCTGCCCAAGGGCGGCCCCAC
>JAJZTO010000442.1 GCA_021848865.1 Myxococcales bacterium | reverse complement strand
ACGCCGACCACGTGGCGCCCCTCGAGCCCGGCGGCGGCCGCCGCGGCGAGCCACCGGGCCGTCTTCTCCTGGCAGTCCTTCCCCTCGGGGAAGTCGGCGGGGATCCCCGGCGGCGCCGGCGGGGGCGGCGGCTCCGGCGCGATCCCGCAGAAGCGGGCCGCCGCGCCGGGCCGGCCGCCTCCCCCGCGGACCGCCGCGCCGAAGAGGCGGGGCGCGCGCGCCGGGAGCCGGGCCTCGGGGTCGGCGAGGAACCGCGCCCGCTGCCCGGGGATCCGGACCTCCTCGGGCGGCTCGCCGGGCCGGGCGCGGAAGCGCTCTCGCACCCCCAGCACCTCGCCCTCCAGCCATTCTCCGTCGCGCCGCGCGCAGGCCCGGCCGGTCCGGCCGCTCGCCTCCTCGCGCACCGGGAGGCACAGCCGCTCCGGGCCGGCCGCGGAGAGCAGGGTCTCGGCGAGGCTCGCCGGGATGGGCCCGGGGCCGGCCTCGACCTCCCGCTCGCCGCGGCCGTCCTCCTGCCAGGCCCGCACCCCGATGGCCTCGCCGCCGCGGCGGACCTCGACGGCGATCCGCCGCATGAGCACCCGCCCACCCGCTCCGGCCGGAGCCCGGAGCGCGCTCTCCCAGGTGGCGGTGCAGCGCTCGGGGCGGCAGGCGATCGCCAGGGCCGCGAAGCCCAGCGGCTCGCCGCCGAGCTCGACCCGGTAGCGCCTGTCGGCCCGGGCCGGGAGGGTGGGCGGTTCCGGGGCGGCGGCCAGGGCGCCCGCCGCGAGGATCGCCAGGGCGATCACGCCTTCCTCCGCCGGCGGCGCCAGGCCCAGGCGGCGAGCGCCACCGCCGTGGCCACGGCCACCGCCGCCCCCGCCGCGACCGTGTAGCGCTCGGCGATCCGCACCAGCTCCTCGAGGTTCCGGGCCACGCTGGCGCCGGCGAAGAGCAGCAGCCCGTTCCAGGCCGCGGCCGAGAGCCCGCCGAAGACCAGCACCTCCCAGAGCGGGATGCGCGCCGCCCCCGCCGCCAGGAAGAAGAAGCCGCGCACGCCGGGGAGGAAGCGGTTGGCGACGAGGAGGATCGGGCCCCAGCGGCGGTAGGCGGCCTCGAAGCGCTCCACCCGGGCGCGGTCGAGCCGGCCGCGGGCGGCCCGGGCGTCGACGCGCCCGCCCAGCCACCGGCCGAGGCGCCAGTCGGCGGCCGCCCCGGCCACCGCGCCCAGGGTGACGCTGGCGAAGGTCACCGGCCACGACAGCTGCCCGTGGGTGGCGTACCAGGCGCCCAGCACCACCAGGGCGTCGCCCGGGAAGGGCGGGAAGAGGTACTCGACGAAGGCGGCGAAGAAGAGGAGCAGCGGCGCCGCCGGCCCGGTGCGGGCGAGCAGCTCGGACAGCCGGGCGTAGAGCTGCGAGGCCTCCACCGGCACATGGTAGCGCGCGCGGGGCCGCTCTCCGAGCCTCGGGCCGCGCCGGACGCCGGGTCCCGACGGGGCGGGGCGCCGGAACGCCGGCGCCGGCGGCCGGGAGCCTTGCCGCCGCCGCGGGGCGCCTGCTACACGGTCACCCGCATGGTCGCCCTCCGCGAGCGGCTCCGGCCGCTCGCCCCCTACCTCGTCGCCCTGGTCTGGCTCGCCGCCGGCTACGCCAACCTGGTGCGCGGGGCGGCCCACCCGGGCGTGCCCTACCGCCCCTGGTCCTTCGAGAACCACAGCTACAGCGACCTCCTCGCCATGGGCGGCGACCGGTACTTCCACGGCGGCCGGCCCATCCCCTACCTCGAGGACCGCATCGAGTACCCGCCGTTGCTGGGCTTCGCGGTCTGGGCCGCCTCCTTCGCGCCCGGCGGGCCGGCCGGCTACTTCACCGCCGGCTACCTGCTGCTCGCGCTCTCCTGCCTCGCCGCCATCCGCCTGCTGCGGGCCCTCCCCGGCGCCGACCCCTGGTGGTACGCGGCCACGCCGGCCCTCGCCTACTACACCGGCCTGAACTGGGACCAGCTCCCCATCGCCCTGCTGCTCCTGGCCCTGGCCGCCCACCTGCGCGGCCGGCACGCCGGGGCCGGCGCGGCCGCCGCTTTGGGCGTCTCGACCAAGCTCTTCCCGGTGGTGCTGCTGCCGCCGGCGATCGCGGCCCTGGCCGGCGCCCGGCGCTGGCGGCCCCTGGCCGCCTCGGCCGGCGCCTTCGCGGCGGTGTTCCTCGCCGTGAACCTGCCGGTGGCGCTGGCGGCGCCGGCGAGCTGGGCCTGGTTCTGGCGCTACAACGCCGGCCGCGGGGCCGAGAACTCCCTGTGGGAGGCGGCGAGGCTCTGGCCCTCCCTCCGGCCGCTCGCCTTCGACGCCTCGCTCCTGAACCTCCTCACCGGCGCGCTGCTGGCGCTGGCGGCGGCCTTCGCCGCCTGGGGCGCGGCGGCGGCGCCGGAGGGGCGGCGCTCGCGCGCCGTGCGGCTGGGGGTGGCCCTGCTCCTCGTCGCCTGGGTCACCACCAACAAGGTGTGGAGCCCCCAGTACTTCCTCTACGCCTTCGCCGCCGCCGCCCTCGCCGCCGCGCCCTTCCGGCTCTTCTGGCCCATGTCGCTGCTCGCGGCGGTGGACTACCACGTGGCCTTCGAGGTGCGCTCGACGCGCGGGATCATCCGCACCCTGGACGCCGCCTACGCCGGCGAGGAGCTGGTCCGGACCCTGCTCTTCCTCCTGCTCCTCGGCTGGCTGGCGCGAGCGCTGTGGCGCGTT
>JAJZTO010000026.1:10353-14920 GCA_021848865.1 Myxococcales bacterium | reverse complement strand
GTCCCCGCGGGTCCCGGGGCTTGCCGTGGGTGCCCTGCGGGCGCGCGCCGCCCGGGCCGCCCGGCGCGGCGCCGCGCTTCTCGTCGGCGAGCCGCTGCCACAGCGGGCGGCTGTCCTTCTTCTCCGGCGCGCCCGCCGCGGGCTTCGCCTCGACCGGCTCCGCCGGCGGCAGGGGCTCCACCACGCCCTTGCGGATCACCACCGGGCCAGGGGACTCGGGCTTCTTCGGATCGGCCATGCGGGCGCGGGTTATAGCAGATCGGGGCGGGCGCGCGCAGCGCAACGGATCCGCCGGCCGGGTGCGACCTCGCGTCGCGTGGCCCCCGCCGCCGGCGAGGGCCGGGTCGATCGGCCGAGGTGCACCGGCCTCGGCAGGCACGCACGCGGCGTCCAGGTGTTTGACTCCTCACTCATGGTCCCAGATACTCGCCGGGGTCCACCCGAGGGGGTTCTCCACATGTCGAAGACGCCTTCCTGGAAGCTCGCGGCAGCGATCGGCCTGGCCGTCGTGGCGGCGGCGTGCAGCAAGTCAAGCTCTGGCGGCAGTCCGCCGGCGAGCGTCGTCTCCGTCTCCGTCTCCCGGACGAGCGTCATCGGAAACGGGACCAACGCCGTGACCGTCACGGTGAGTGACTCGGCCGGCGGCGCGGTGACGGTGACGACCACCAAGGGCGCCTTCCCGGGCGGCGGGAAGTCCGCGACCGTCCAGGGGGCGGGCACGCTGACGCTGACCACCTGCAGCACCGCGCTCGACGCGACCTGCCCCGGCACCGCGCAGCTCACCGCGGTGAGCGCCGCGGGTGGCGTGGGGGCGACCTCCTTCGCCATCCTGTCGCTGGCGACCGCGTGCGCGGCCGACTGCACCGCCGACGCGGCGTGCCCGACCCTGACCTGCTCCGCTGCCGGAGGCACCGGCACCTGCTCCAGCACCACGCCGTCGGCCTGCGTCGTCCCGCCGACCTGCACCCCGAGCCCGGCGGGCTCGACGTCCGAGGTGAGCTGCAGCGACGGGATCGACAACGACTGCAACGCGAAGATCGATTGCCAGGACACGCCCTGCGACGGGCAGCCTTGCAAGGCCGGCTCCCCGACCTTCGTCTGCAGCGCGGGCGCCTGCACCGACCTGTCCTCCGGCCTGGCCATCCAGCT
The DNA here is from genome assembly GCA_021848865.1 of Myxococcales bacterium. GTDB lineage: Bacteria > Myxococcota > Myxococcia > Myxococcales > Anaeromyxobacteraceae > JACRMN01. Next base: position 13,771 of record JAJZTO010000026.1, on the reverse strand, counting down.
CGCGCCGGCGAGGACCCGGCTCCCGGCGGACGGGACCACGTCCACGGCGGTGGTGGTCACGGTGACGAGCGGCGGGAAGCCGGCGCCGAGCATGGGCGTCACGCTGACGACCACCCTGGGCTCCTTCTCCGCGACCGGCAGCCTGCTCACGATCACGGGGACGACCGGGGCCGACGGGACCGCGACCTTCGCCTTCTTCAGCAGCGCGACGCCGGGCGTCGCCTCCCTCCAGGCCCTGATCACCGCCGTCCCGGTGATCGCCCAGGTCGCGACCATCACCATCCCCGCGCTCGGCTCCTTCCAGCTCTCCCCGACCTCGGTGCAGTTCCCGGTCCTGGGCGTGAAGGGCTCGGCCTGGAACGAGTTCGGCTGGGTCCAGGTCCAGGTGCTCGACGACCTCGGCAACCCCTACCCGGACGGCCTGGCGGTGCGCTTCGAGCTCCAGCAGCTCGGCGGCGCGACGCTCGCCGAGCCGCTCACCGCCGACACCGCGACCTGCCTCGCCGCCGCGGGCTGCGTCGGCCACCAGGGTGCCATCTCCTCGGGCACCGGGGTCCCGGACACGGCCGGCCTCGCCAGCACCTTCGTCTACGCCGGGACGGTCTCCGGCACGCTCCGGATCGTGGCGACCGCCTCGGCCGGCGGCCGGACCCGGTCGGTCGCGCTTCCCACCGTCGCCGTCGTCGGCGCCAAGGCGAGCGGCGGCAACCTCGCCGTCGTCTGCGGCCCGCGCAACGTCCCGGCCCTGGCCGAGACCGACTGCGACGTCTCGCTCGTCGAGGCGCAGTTCAGCTGCGAGGCGATCCTGAAGGACCGGTTCGGCAACGTCCTGGGCCGGCCCACCCAGGTCTTCTTCGAGTCCGAGGCGGCCTCGGTGGGGCTGGTCGCGACCACTCCGGCCTACGATCCGGCCAAGGACCCGGTGAGCCAGACGGGCCTGGGCACCGCCCTGCAGATCTTCAACACCCTGGGGAACGGCCTGCCCGCCGACGTGGCGCCGGCCGCCGGCGAGCCGAGCTGGAACGATCCCCTCGACGCCTGCGGCCGGACCACCCACAACCCGCGCGACGGCGCCGTGACCGTCATCGCCGTCGCCGACGGAGAGGAGGCCTTCGAGGACGTCAACGGCAACGGCGTCTACGACGTGGGCGAGCCCTTCGTCGATCTCGGCGAGCCCTTCGTGGACGCGGACGACAACGGGCAGCGGGACGCCGGCGAGTGGTTCCTGGACGTCAACGGCAACGGCGTCTACGACGGGCCGAACGGCCGGTGGGACGCCAACACCAAGATCTGGACGCAGACCCGGGTGGTCTACACGACCGCGCCGGCGGGTCCGGTGGCGTCGGGCGGTGGCCTGCTCGGGACGCGCTGGGCCGACCTGGCGACCTTCGCCGGCGCCTGCACGGCGTCGCCGAATCCGGCGCCCTTCAGCGTGAACGCGGCGGTGACCGGGCCGCCGGCCGTGCCGGCCACGTCCCAGCGCTACGCCGTGGTGGCGGCCGACCGGAACCTGAACCGGCTGGCGGCGGCCGCCGCATACGCCGCGGTCGTGGAGGCGCCGGGCACGGTGAAGGTGGCCTACGACGGCCTCGCCTCCTACTCCGACGAGACCGGGTTCTTCTTCCGGAGCCTGGTCTGTGATCGGACCGGCGCCGGCTGCGCCGACCGGTGCCTCGCCACCGGGGCAGCTCTCCCCTGCCTGGTGGTGCCGTCCATCACCGGGTACGGCTGCGGCATCGCCTCCACCGTCACCATCACCGGGGCCGACAAGCCGAGCGGCGCCGAGTTCGTGGACTGGATCGTCGACGAGACCTACCAGCGGTTCGGCAGCGGCGTGACCTGGCACCACGTCCTGCCCCTCGCCGGCACCAACAACTGACGCGCCGTACGGCGATGGTCCCCGGGCGCTCCGGGGACCCGCCGAAGGGTCCTGCCTTCCGGGGCGTCGCGGCCTCCCCCGGCCCGGGCCGGCCGCGCCCGCCCCGTCACTCGCCCGCCAGCCTCCCGCGCTCGGCGCGCCGGGGCTCGGAGAGGACGGTGCGCGGCTCCCCGGCGCGAGACGCGCCCGCCGCCGGCAGGTGCGCCGCCGGCGGCGCGGGCGGCAGCCGGGTCGTCCCCCACCAGTGCGCGACCATGGTGGCCACGCCCAGGCCGAGCACCGCCGCGACGACCAGGCGCTCGTGGCGGCGTAGCACGGCGAGGAGCTTCAAGACCCGTCGCATGGGAACCTCCGCGTTCAGGGGCCGGCCCGGGCCGCGTCGGCGGCGGCGGGCGAGAAGAGGACGGCGCCGACGCGCAGGGCGCCGAGCACCGCCAGCAGCGCCGCCAGCGCCGCGATCTCGCCGGCGGCCAGGGTGTGCTTGTAGAGCCCGATCATCGCCTCGCGGAGCAGGAAGACCAGCGCCGCGTCGAGGATGAAGGTGAGCTTCAGCCGGTGCGCCTCGAAGTACTCGAAGACGCTCTTCAGGAGCTCGACGACCACGAACATCGAGAGGATGTCGGTGACCAGGACGTCGAAGCCGGTGGCGATGCTGGCGGAGCGCCAGACCGCCCACAGGTCGAGGAAGGTGCGCGCCACGCCCATCATCAGGGCCACCACCGCGAGCGGGACCAGCAGCCGCATCACCACGTCCACGACGCCGTTGAACAAGCGGTGGGCGCCGCCCTCGAGGGCGGCCGAGGCGCGGCGGACGCCCGGGCGCGCCGGCGCGGGCCGCGCCGGAACGGGCGATCCGTCGGGTGCGGTGGCGGCGGTCGTTTCTCCGGTCGGCATGGCTTCGATCCTCCGGCGCGGGTTCTCGAGTTCCGCCCAGCGCTCCGCGGGGCCCGTGGACGGGGCCGTGGCCGGCGCCGGGCGGTTGGTGGGGAGGAGGGAGAAGCTAGTGGTCATGCCGCAGTGAGTCAACCGATGAGACGGTGACGAATTCGGCGGCAGTGCACCCCGGATGGAGCCACCCTGCGGGAGAGCGTGGTAGGGTCAGGTGGTCTTCTTCCGTTCATCGCGCCAGGCGCATGAGCCCCGATTCCCAGTCGCTCGACCGCCGCCGCTTCCGGCGCATCGCCGCGCCCATCTCGGTGCGCCCGGTGAGCTTCCTCGCCCGCGCCATCCCCCGGCGGGTGAACGACGCCAGCCTGGGAGGGCTGCGGGCCTACTCCGACGAGCCGCGGCGGCCCGGCGAGCGGCTGGAGCTGGAGCTGTCCTTCGGCGACGGAGTCTCCGCCACGGTCCTCGCCGAGGTGGTGTGGGTCGAGCGGCTGCAGGACGGCGCGCCGGCGCGCTACGACGTCGGCCTGCGCTTCATCGACGTCTCGGCCGCCGACCAGGAGCGCATCGCGCGGGCCCTCGAGCCGCGGTGATCCGTGCCTTCCCGCACCGCCGTCTTCCTCTCCCACGCCGACCCGACCGCGCTGCGGCTCG